>CAJMPM010000062.1 GCA_905215225.1 uncultured bacterium | reverse complement strand
CTTTGCGCCGACACTAAGCCGCATCTCTCCTTACTCGAACGAGGTGTTGCTCAATCCGAAACCGAAGGGATATAGCCCGTCGTTGGGGCAGTCGATGTAGTTGCTTGCATAGCGGTTGAACGTGTTCGGGTCTCCGTCGGGACGGCCTGTGGCCATCTGGCTGTAATAAAGCGGCATTTGTCCCACGCTGCGCGGGAATGTGGTGGTGAGCTTGCCCGCGGGCGCTACCTTGCCGAGACCATCAAGACGCTTACTGATGAGCTCAACCGCATTGGCCTGGAGGACTTCCAGATCACCGGCCGCTCCAAGCACTATTGGTCCATCTACCAAAAGATGAAGCGCAAGGGCATGGAGCTCTCCGAGATCTACGACCTGGTGGCGCTGCGCGTAATTACCCATTCGGTGCGCGATTGCTACTCCACGCTCGGTGCAGTGCATACGCTGTGGCACCCCATGCCCGGTCGCTTTAAAGACTATATCGCCATGCCCAAGGTCAATAACTACCAATCGCTTCACACGACGGTTATCGGCCCCACGGCCCGTCCGCTCGAGATTCAGATTCGAACCTACGAAATGCACGAGCAGGCCGAGTACGGCATCGCTGCCCACTGGCTGTATAAGAAGTCGGGCGGATCGTCTGCCTCCAAGACTAACGATGCGCAGCGTCTGGACGACCAGATCAACTGGCTCAAGCACTCACTCGACTGGGCGGCGTCTGACGAGATCACCGATGCCAAGGAATACCTGCATTCGCTGAAGGTCGACTTGTTCGACCAGGAAATTTTTGTCTTTACGCCCAAGGGCGAGGTCATGGCGCTTCGTGCCGGCTCTACACCGCTCGACTTTGCCTACGCCGTTCATACCGAGGTCGGTAACCACTGTGTCGGCGCCAAGATCAACGGTGCGGTGGCGCCGCTCACGCACGAGATCAAGACGGGTGACCGTGTCGAGATTCTGACTAACAAGAGCTCTAAGCCGTCGCGCGATTGGCTCAAGATCGTCAAGACACCTTCGGCCAAGTCAAAGATTCGCCGTTATTTCGCCGCCGCGACCAAGGACGACGACGCTGCCGCCGGTCGCGATATACTGGCCAAGGACCTGCGTAAGCGCGGGTATGGCATCTCTACGCCACGATCCACGCGTGCGCTCAACGCCGTGGCGGAGCAGTTTAACTTCAAGCAGCTCGAGGACCTGTTTGCAGCCGTTGGCGCGGGCAAGGTCGCCCCGCGAGCTGTGGGCAATAAGGTCGAGCAAATCTTGGACCCCAAGCCCGAGGAACAGCTCACCAAGGCCGAGGCTATCGCCGAGGTCGTGAAGCAGCCCGCTCGCGGCTCCAACCGCAAGCCGCAAAAGCGCGGCAAGAGCGCCAGTAACGGCATTATCGTCAAGGGCGAGAGCAACAGCGGCCTGCTGGTCCGTCTGGCTCATTGCTGCAACCCCGTGACGGGCGACGACATCGTCGGCTTCATCACGCGCGGTCGTGGCGTTTCGGTGCATCGCGCCAACTGCCCTAACGTCAAGGGTCTTATGGAACATCCCGAGCGCATGATCGATGTGGAGTGGGACGGCGCTGCCGATACGCTTTTCCAGGTCGAGATTGTGGTCGAGTGCCTGGACCGCATGGGCCTGCTCAAGGACGTCACCATCGCCATTGGCGATGCAGGCGGCAATATTCTTTCCGCCGCCACCTCGACTAACCGCGAGGGTATTGCAACCCTGCGCTTTATGGTCGAGATTTCGGATGCGAGCGGCCTGGATCCGCTACTGGCATCCATTAGCAGCGTCGACTCGGTCTATGACGCACGCCGTTTGATGCCTGGCGAGGGTGGGGCTCAGCTCAAGCGTCGCGTATAGGCGTAACGAGCGCGCGACAGTAATGATATTGGCTACGTTCGAGGCATCGTTTGGTGCCTCGACGTTTATAGAAGGAGGGCGCACGCATGGACGCTGCGGCTTTGGACTTAACCCCTCGGGGTACGGCTTCGATTGAGGCGCTTGTAAACGGCCCCATCCAGACCTACAGTTACGCCGTGATTTCGAATGACGAGTGCGTAATCGTCGATCCGGCGTGGGAGGGCGAGCGTCTTGTGGAGCATATCCGCACCGCGCATCCCGAGGTGCGCGTACTCGGCTCTGTCTGCACGCACGGTCATGCCGACCATGTTGGCGGTGTCGCTGGAGTTCGTGCCGCCGTTGGCGCTGACGCCCTGTACGAACTGTGCGGCAAGGACGCAGCTGTGCCGCATGCGAATATCGAGGAACAGCGAGCGATGTGGGGCATCGAGACGCCCGATCCGGGCGAGCCGACGCGGCTGCTTGCCGAGGGCGATACCATTGAACTAGGCGACATTTGTCTGCAGGTTATCGAGGTGCCTGGGCATACGCCGGGCGGCATCGTTCTATTCGCCGCAACAGAGCAGGGAAATATTGCTTTCGTGGGGGACACGCTCTTTCCCGGCGGGCACGGCCGCACCGATCTTTCTGGAGGAGACGAGGCGGCGATTCTGCGCTCGCTCTCCAAGCTCGCCCGGCTTCTCCCGCCCGATACCGTTTGCCTAACCGGCCATGGCGATTCGACCACCGTGGCACGCGAGCTCATGCAGAACCCTTTCATGCAGGTGTAGCTTTATAGTCAGCTTCCGAAGCACGAGGAACGTCCAAACGTCAAGCTATTTTTCCCCAACGGGTCGATTCCGTAGGGCAAACGGTTAAAAAAGTCTGTTTGGACGATATTCGTGAACAAACGAACGTTTATGCTCGGGTATGTCGTGGTAAAATCTCAGGCGTTATCGGAGCAACCTTACAGGAGGTTTCTTTTATGCTCGTCAACGCAGCAGACATGCTCAAGAAGGCCGAGGCCGGCAAGTACGGTCTCGGTGCCTTCAACACCAACAACCTCGAGTGGACCCTGGCTATTCTCCAGGCCGCCGAGGAGGCCAAGTCTCCGCTGATCCTTCAGTGCACCGCTGGTGCCGCTAAGTGGATGGGCGGTTTCAAGGTCTGCGCCGACATGGTCAAGGCTGCCGTCGAGGCCACGGGCGTTACCGTTCCCGTCGCCCTTCACCTCGATCACGGTTCTTACGAGGACTGCTTCAAGTGCATCGAGGCCGGCTTCACGTCCATCATGTATGACGGCTCTCACGAGGAGACCTTCCAGCTTAACCTCGACCGCACCAAGGAGCTCGTTGAGCTTGCCCACTCCAAGGGCATGTCCATCGAGGCCGAGGTCGGCGGCATCGGCGGCACCGAGGACGGCGTGACCTCCAGCGGCGAGCTCGCTGATCCTGCTGAGTGCAAGCAGATCGCTGACTTGGGCGTCGACTTCCTCGCCTGCGGCATCGGCAACATCCACGGCGTGTATCCCGCCGACTGGGCTGGCCTTTCCTTCGAGCGTCTGGGCGAGATCAAGGCCGAGACCGGCGACCTGCCCCTCGTTCTGCACGGTGGCACCGGCATCCCCGAGGATCAGATCAAGAAGGCCATCTCCCTGGGTATCTCCAAGATCAACGTCAACACCGACCTGCAGCTCGTCTTCGCCAAGGGCGTTCGCGAGTACATCGAGGCTGGCAAGGATCAGCAGGGCAAGGGCTTTGACCCCCGCAAGCTCCTCAAGCCTGGCCGCGACAACATCGTTGCCCGCACCAAGGAGCTCATGGAGGAGTTTGGCTCCGTCAACAAGGCGTAAGCGTCGCTAAACTTCCCGCCGGAAGCCCCGTTTCCCCTACGCTGTTTCCCTCGCGCTCACCTGGCCTTGCCAGAAGTCGCGCCAAGGAAACAGCTCCGGGGGACGGGGCTTCCTTCGTTTACCGCCGCAGAGTTACGAGGCTGAATTCTTTTTTATAGGTACCGTTTATCGGTGTTGAGGGTTCCTTTATTGGGGCTTTCTTTTTTATCTCGTTACAATGGGCTTCAAGAGTTCTAATGACTTGGAGTTTGGTATGGCTGTTATTAATGTGCTGCCTTCGGATGGGAAGGTTATTGACGAGGGCCCTGTTGGTTGCTCTGTTGATGTTTGCTGTGATGATTTTCGCCATCTCGATATTGGGCTACCGCCTGAGATTCTTCGTCTTAAGGATGCCGGGTATTTGACGCAGGCTGTTGCTGCCTGCGATCGCCTTTTGGAGCAGAACCCCGAGCCTTCGCTGTCTGCTTGTGTTCGTGCCGAGCGGTATCGCATGCTTGAGACGCCGCTTCATTTTTCGGTGTCGCGCGATCAGGCTATTGCGATGATTCGCGAGGAGTGGCCCGAGTTTACCGAAGAGCAGTTTGATGACCTGATTAATCGTAAGCGAATTGACTGGCGCTTTATCGATGGCGAGCTGTTTGTTCTCGATAACTTCCTCGATTCGCTTCGCGTGTACCCCAAGGAGGTTCCGGGCCTGCGTCCCGATTCTACGGACGGCATCGCGCTGCGTAACCAGATGCTCAGGGAGATGGAGTCGCAAAACGGGTTGGCTCGCGTCATCATGCTTAAGGCATCCGTGTCTGTCCCCGGTGCTCTGGAGGGAGAGGCTGTTCGCGCGTGGCTACCCGTTGCCGCTGCCTGCCGCCAGCAGTCTCATATCGAGGTTCTCGATATGACGTCGGAGGGGAATGTTGCCTCTGAAAACGTTTCGGCTCGTACTGCCTCTTGGGCATCTTCGACTGAACATTCATTCTCGGTGACCTATCGCTATCACATTGATGCCGCCTATTGCGATATCTATGGTGGCGCGCTCCCATCGCATCCCTGTATGGACGCGCCCCTGCCCGAGGACACCTCCGAGGACCGTCCGCACATTGCATTCACACCGTATCTGCAGCAGCTGACGGCCGGTGTTGTTGACGGACTCGAGGATCCGCTCGATCGCGCTCGTGCTATCTATGATTATCTGACGCAGCATATCGACTATCGCTATCAGCCGCCGTACTTGCTTTTGGGATCTATTGCCGATGACTGTGCGCATTCGCTCCGCGGCGATTGCGGCGTTATGGCGCTCACGTTTATCACCATGTGCCGTATCGCGGGCGTGCCTGCCCGTTGGCAGAGCGGCCTGTACGTTGCGCCCGATTCGGTGGGGTCGCACGACTGGGCAGAGTTCTATACGCCGCAGACCGGTTGGCTCAACGCCGACGTGTCATTTGGATCTTCTGCTCACAGGATGGGGGAGGAGTGGCGCCGCCGTCACTACTTTGGCAATCTCGACCCGTGGCGTATGGTGGCCAACAATCGATTCCAGGCAGAGTTTGAGCCCTCTTTCGACGGCATGCGCGAGGACCCTTACGATAACCAGATGGGTGAGGCTTCGGTCGACGGTCGCGGATGCCGTCAGCGCGAGATGCTCCGCACGGTCGAACTCATCGAAATGCTCGAAGTTCCATTTTCGGACTAATCGGTAGAAAGCTGTGATAAACTAACTCACGCATTGCGTGCCCGAGTGGCGGAATTGGCAGACGCAGTGGACTCAAAATCCACCGTTGGCAACAACGTGCGAGTTCGAGTCTCGCCTCGGGCACCATACATGCAAGTGAGCGTTCAAGGGGGTCAAGGCCTCCCCCCTTTTTCGAGTACGTAATGTGATAACGCGCTGTACGTGTTATTATTCGCAAGGCGTTGTTCCCGCAATGCCCTAAAGAGGAACCCGAGGGTTCCCACCTTTTGGCGCCAATGAGCAGCTGACTGGTCATACAACCTAGATTCCCTTCCTCATACCGAGGATGTCTATGTGTACGACCTGGTTGCAAAGAAGCGCCGGGTTATTTTTTTATGAATGGAGGTAGGGAAAATAGCTAAGTCTGATGACACCCGCATCAACGACGAGATTACTGCATCTTCGTGCCGTTTGATTGGCGTCGATGGCTCTCAGCTCGGCCTGTTCGCCATCCGCGATGCCCAGCGCGTCGCTGACGATCAGGGTCTCGACCTGGTCGAGATCGCTCCCAACGCGGAGCCGCCGGTCTGCAAGGTCATGGACTACGGTAAGTTCAAGTACCAGCAGGCCATGAAGGCCAAGGCTGCTCGTAAGAACCAGTCCAAGGTCGAGGTCAAGGAAATGAAGTTCCGACCCAAGATCGACGTTGGCGACTACGAGACCAAGAAGGGCCACGTTCTGCGTTTCCTCAAGAAGGGCGCACGCGTTAAGATCACCATCATGTTCCGCGGCCGTGAGATGGCTCACCCGGAGCAGGGTCTTAACGTTCTCGAGCGTCTCGCCGAGGATCTCAAGCCTTACGCTACGGTCGAGTCCAAGCCTAAGATGGAAGGCCGTAACATGCTTATGCTGCTCGCCCCGATTAAGGGCGCCTTTGATGAGGATAAAGCGGCAAGCGATACCAAGTAACTAGTGTTCTGTAACCGATTAAGGAGTATTTCATGCCTAAGATGAAGTCCCACAGCGGCACCAAGAAGCGTTTCCGCAAGACTGGTACCGGCAAGCTTATGCGCGCCAAGGCTTTCAAGAGCCACATCCTGAGCAAGAAGTCCACCAAGCGTAAGCGTGGCTTCCGTCAGGAGACCGAGATCGCCGCTGCCGACCGTAAGGTCATCAAGTCGCGTCTCGCCTAAGCTCGCGTTCCCGTTTTTCGTTTTACCGTCTAGGAGTTGATAGAACATGGCACGTATTAAGCGCGCTGTTGCCGCCAAGAAGAAGCGCCGTACCGTTATGCACCGTGCGAAGGGTTACTACGGTGCCGCTTCGCGTACTTACAAGCATGCTAAAGAGCAGGTCCAGCACTCCCTGCAGTATCAGTATCGTGATCGCCGCAACAAGAAGCGCGAGATCCGCTCTCTCTGGATCACCCGCATCAACGCTGCCGCTCGCCTGAACGACATCTCTTACTCTCAGTTCATGCACGGCCTGAAGGTCGCTGGTATCGAGCTCGACCGCAAGGTCCTGGCTCAGATGGCTTACGAGGACATCGAGTCCTTCAACGAGCTGGCTGCCATCGCCAAGAAGGCCCTCGAGGCTTAATTGCTTCTTGCATCTTAAAGGGGCGCTTCCAATCCGGAAGCGCCCCTTTTTGATTGATTAGGGATGTGATCGATTTGGGACGTAGCCAAACCGATCAATTCGATAGCGTCCGAGTTGCAAGAAAGAGCAGGTAGCGTATGTGTCAAAGATTTTTGACACTCTAATCTGCGCGCAGCCATCCGTATGGGTTTGATTTTGGGATTACGCTTTGCTTGCCGGCTTCCGTTGTGTAGCCGCCCAATAAGAGTTGAGATGCATTCGAAGGGAACGCCATGCAGCTGCCAAAACACCTTAAACAGTATCGACTCGATGCTGGTTTGTCCCAGGAGGATCTTGCAAGGCGCATTTTTGTAACACGTCAGACCATCAGTAATTGGGAGCGCGGTAAAACGTACCCCGACATCCAGAGTCTCCTACTGCTGTCTGAACAACTGGATGTAACGATTGACGAGCTTGTTAAAGGCGACATTTCAATAATTAGAGAAAGGGTTGAACGCGATAGGGGCACGCTCTATCGCTTGGGTGCGGGGATGTTGGCTGGGCTTCTTGCGTTTACCGTCTCTATGGCCTGGCTCATGTGGCAACAAAACCACGGGTGGGGGATGGTCCAGTGCGTTCCGACGATGGTGTTGGCAGGCGTCTTTGGTGCTGGCGCAATGTGCTGCGCGCTTGCAGCGGAACATATCAAGAAGAAGAATGATTTGGTGACGTATCAAGAGATATCCGACTTCTTGGACGGAAAGAAGGCGGACAGCGAAGAGACGAGGACGGGCTGGGCTTATGAGCATCCACAGCTTGCGAATGCCATCAAGTTTGCCGCAGCGGCTCTTATTGGACTAATCGTTTTTGAACTCGTTAACGCTGCTATGTCCCATTTCTAATGGGTATACAGCCATTAATGCGGCCGAAGCTTAACCGTTGGAAAACCGAAAGGCCGCTCTAATAGGGGGCCGCGGCCCTGTTCTTTCTAGGCTCTCACAGAGAGGGTCCCATCCTCATTTGTGTAGGAACCGTGGAGTCCCAGATTCCCGCCCCCGGGACCCCTCCGGTCTGGCAATATATCTCCTTGCCG
>CAJMPM010000061.1 GCA_905215225.1 uncultured bacterium | reverse complement strand
GGCGCTTTGCGCTACTGGCGTGCCCATCGAGGTGTTCTGTCACGGCGCTATTTGCATTGGATACTCGGGTGCGTGCGGGTTCTCTGCCCTTCGACGTGGCCGCTCTGCGATGCGCGGTGATTGCACTCAACCGTGCCGTCTATCCTATGACTTGGTGGACGAGGCGGGGCAGAGTGTTGTCGCTGTCGAAGGGGATCGCCTGCTTTGTCCGCGTGACTATCTGGGCATCGCGCATCTGCCCGAGCTTGTTGCCGCCGGCGTGGCATCGCTCAAGATCGAGGGCCGCATGAAGAATCCCGACTACGTCTTTAACGTGGTGAGGGTGTGGCGTCGGGCGCTCAATATGCTGCGCGACGGCACATGGGATGCCGATGCGGTGCCGGCGCTTGAGCGCGAGCTGGGAAGGTCGTTCAACCGCGGCTTTACCGATGCGTATCTGCGGGGGCGTTCGGGCGCCGAGCTCATGAGCTTTGAGCGCGCAATCAACCAGGGCGTGCGCGTGGGCCACTTGGTGGCGGTGGGGCACGATGAGGTGACGGTTGAGCTTGATGCCGCCGTGGCGGCGGGCGATACGCTCGAGATCCGATTTTACCCGGGTGCCGACGCGCGTCCCGATGTGCCCAAGCGCTGGCCACAGGTGCCTTGCCCCGTGGATGCCGCTGCGGGAGAGCGCATCGTCGTGCATTGCAAACGCAAGGTGGACGCGGGCTGCGAGGTCTATCTGATTCGCAGTGCCGGCGTGCTGGGGCAGACGGCAACGGTGTTGGAGCGCATGCGGGTCGAGGCAGATGCGGTCGCGCCTGCTGAGCGGTCCGTTGAGGTGCTGCCGTTTGAGGGCGTTCTGGCAGATGGCGACGTGCCGACGGAGTTGGCGGGACCGGCGGAGCCGGCAAAGCATGAGGCTTTTGCTCGTATGGTCTTTGCCTGGGAGCTGATGGATTTGGATCCGCGCGATGAGCGGGATCTGTCCGATGCGACGGTGGTGCTCGACGAAGTGTGCCGCGCAGGCGACGCCGAGCGGACTCGAGCGCTTATGCAACGTGCCGGGCGTATTGTTTGCCGCAACCTGGGGCAGGTGGCGATGGTCCGCGAGCTGGGCACGACGTTTGACGTGGCGGCGCCGGTGTTCTGCGCCAATCGGGCCACGCTTGCCTGGCTGCGCGGGCTTGGCGCGGGGTGGGTATACTTGCCTGCCGAGTTGCTCAGCAATGACAGGGAGCGTATTGCCGAGCTGGCTGCTGAACCCGGCGTCTTGGGTCCGGTCGACACCGACCGTCCCGAGCTCATGGTGTGCGAGCACTGCCTGCTGACCGCCGAGGGCGTCTGCGCCACCGATGCGACGGGGCAGGCCCGTTGCCGCGACTGCTTGCGTCGTCGGCAGGTGCGCTATCTGGTCGAGCGTGACGGTACACGTCTGCCAGTTGCCATCGACGCATGCGGCAGGACGAGGATTTTCCTGTCGTAGATGCTGCGTCGCGTCAGTTTGTTATCATAAGAGAGTTTATGGACTTCCAGCACCGCCGTTTTCGGCGAGGGTGCTATAGCAAAAGGAGGATACCCAATGCTGTCTGTTGACGAGCAAATGCGTATCATCACCTCGGGCGCCGCGCAGATCGTCCCCGAGGCCGACCTTCGCAAGAAGCTTGAGAAGGGCGAGCCCCTCAACATCAAGCTCGGCGTCGATCCCACCAGCCCCGACCTGCACCTGGGCCACGCCGTGCCCCTGCGCAAGATGCGTCAGTTCCAGGACCTGGGCCACAACGTCACCCTCATCATCGGTAACGGCACCGCGCTGATCGGTGATCCTTCGGGCAAGAACTCCACCCGCCCGCAGCTTTCGCAGGAGCAGATCGAGGCCAACGCCGAGACCTACGTGAGCCAGGCCATGAAGATCCTGGATCCCGAGAAGACCACCATCGTGCACAACGGCGACTGGATCCTGTCGATGGATCTGGCCGGCCTGCTGCAGGTGTGCTCCAAGTTCACCGTCGCCCGCATTCTTGAGCGCGATGACTTTACCAAGCGCTACCAGTCCCAGACGCCGATCGCCCTGCACGAGTTCCTGTACCCCGTGATGCAGGCCTTCGACTCCGTTCAGATCAAGGCCGACGTGGAGATGGGCGGCACCGACCAGCTCTTCAACCTGCTCGCTGGTCGCGAGCTCATGGAGAAGATGGGCATGGAGCCGCAGATCGCGCTTACCATGCCGCTGCTCGAGGGCACCGATGGCGTGCGCAAGATGTCCAAGTCCTACGGCAACTACATCGGCCTGACCGATGCTCCCAAGGATATGTTCGGCAAGACCATGTCCATCCCCGACGAGATGATCGGCAAGTACTATCGTCTGGCCAGCTCGCTCACCCCGGCCGAGGTCGACAAGATCGACGCTGCCCTGGCCGATGGTTCTGCCGACCCCTACGAGCTCAAGCGCGCACTGGGCCGCGACCTGTGCGACACCTATCACGGCGCCGGTGCCGGTGACGAGGCTCAGGCCGAGTTCGACCGCGTGTTCAAGGAGGGCCAGCTTGCCGACTTCCCCGAGAAGCACGTTGAGCTGACCGTCAACGACGAGGGCCAGATCTACCTCGCAGGTCTGCTTAAGGACCTGGGCCTTTCGGCGAGCGCCGGCCAGGCTCGTCGCGATATCGACGGCGGCGGCGTCAAGATCAACGGCAAGGCCGTGGCTCCCAAGAGCTACAACATCGACCCGAGCGCCCTCAAGCTGGGCGACACCCTCTCCGTAGGCAAGCGCAAGGGCTTTAAGTTGGTCTAACGGGCAAGTTGACCTCACAAGTGCAACAAGGCCGCAGCCGGAACTCCCGACTGCGGTCTTTTGAGTTGCGGTGAAATAGTTCCTAAAAATGCCATACGGGCGCCCAGGCAGGAACTATTCCACCGCAACTTTTTTCCTCCGTCCCCAAGGGATCATTTGGCGGTGCCGTTAAGCGGGGAGGCGTATTGCTGACCCATCGTTTGGGCATACAATGGCTATTGGTTTGCTGCGGTGAAGGCCTGTCCGCTCCGCAGCTTTTTTCTACGGTTAAAGGAGTATGTATGTCCGTTGAGGTCATGAGATCTGTGATCGAGGCCGCCGAGGGTCGTGTGCCCGTTGACACGCTGTTTGCCAACGCGCAGATTGTCGATGTGTACGGCCAGCGCGTGGCGCCCGGTAGCGTTGCCGTCAAGGATGGCGTGATCGTCGGCGTGCTCTACGATGGTCGCGACGATGCTGCTGGCACCTACGAGGCAACTGAGGTCATCGACTGCCAGGGTCGCTATCTCGCTCCCGGTTTTATTGACGGGCATCTGCATATCGAGTCTTCGAACATCCGTCCCGCCGAGTATGCTCGCATGGCCGCGACGCGCGGTACTACCACCGCCATTGCCGACAGCCACGAGATTGCCAATGTTGCCGGTCTCGACGGCTTGCGCTTTATGATCGAGGACGGCCGTCGCGCGCCCATTTCCATCAAGTACATGATGCCCTCGTGCGTGCCCGCGCTGCCCGATGAGCAAGCAGGCGCTGTGATTACCGCCGCTGACATGCAGGCGTTTTTTGCCGAGCATCCGGGCGATGTCTTTGGCCTGGGCGAGATGATGAACCTGCCGGGCGTCTTTATGGCCGATCCCGAGACCTGCGCTCGTATCGACGCTGCCAACCAGACGCCGTCCAAGCAGGTTGACGGTCACGCGCCGCTCGTTGCCGGCAAGGACCTCAACGCCTATGCCGCAGCAGGTATTATCGCTGACCATGAGTCGACGATTCCCGAGGAGGCACTCGACAAGCTGTCCCGCGGCATGTACGTGATGCTGCGCGAAGGTACGTGCAGCCATGACCTGGCCAACCTGTCGCCGATGCTGCTGGAGAATCCTGCCCGTGCCCGCCGTTGCTGCTTTGCGACTGACGCCCGTGCTCCCTCCGACGCGCTTGCGACTGGCATGATCGATAACGCCTGCCGCGTGGCGATTGAGGCCGGTATCGACCCCGTGGTCGCCATCTCCATGGCGTCCCTTTCCACGGCTGAGGCGTTTGGCCTGGACCACGGCTGCCGCGACCCGCACGAGCTCCGCGGCGCCATCGCCCCGGGCAAGCGTGCCGACCTGCTGGTGCTCAATGACCTGACGTTTGCCACGGCTCCGCATCGCGTATATGCCGCCGGTGCCCTGGTGGCGCAGGACGGTACCTTTGTGGGCGAGATTGCACCCGAGATGGCCGAGGTCGCAGCCCTTGCCGATGAGCTGCGCGCCTCCGTTAAGCTGCCGAAGCTTTCGCTCGACGTATTCGACTATGCCTTTAAGCCGGGCGAGGCCGTGATCGACGTGGTGCCGGGTAAGGCCATCACGGGCATGGCTCGCCCCGAGAGCGCCGAGGGCCTGCGTCGCATTATGCTGATTGAGCGCCATGGCCGCGGCGTGTCGTTGCAGGCCGAGGGCGCCGACGGCGATGGCCCTGCGGGCCTGGGTCTTGTCGGCAAGCATATCGGTCGCGGCTGGGTGCGTGGCCTTACCATCACCGGTGGCGCCATTGCCTCCACGATCGGCCACGACTCGCACAACGTGTGCGTCGTGGGTGATAACGCTGCCGATATGATGGCTGCTGTTGAGGCTGTGGGCCAGGGTGGTCACGTGCTGGTGCGCAACGGCGAGGTCGTGGCGCGCATTCCGCTGGCGCTCGGCGGTCTGATGAGCGAAGGCACGGCCGAGGACGTTGCCGCGCAGCACGACGACTTTATGGTCAAGGCGCGCGCCATGGGCATCATCTTCCTGCCCCTGCCGGTGATCCCGACGCTCCGCATCCGCCCCGAGGGCATGTTCGACGTCACAACCTTCACCTACGCCGACTAGTCATCGGGGACGTTCTTAAACGGCTAGTCGCCTGCGACACTCTTTGACGCGTTGCCTGGCGCAGCGAATGTGGGACCCCTGGTGCGCGTGAGCTAATTGCCAGGTCCTTGTAACGTTTACGCCCGCGGAGTCTTATTTGAGCTCCCTTTGGGTACGTTGGAATCGGATACACGTTCGATTCCAACAAGTCCGAAGGGAGCTTTTCTATGTTTAAACTGATTGCATCCGATATGGACGGCACACTGCTTGACGAAAACGGCCAGGTGCCTCCCGAGACCTACGAACTGATTCTGGCGCTCCACGAGCATGGCGTGCATTTCGCCGCATCGTCAGGTCGTCGCTACGATCGCCTGTGCGAGTTCTTTGCGCCCGTTCGCGACAAGATGGACTTTGTCGCCGCTAACGGTGCCCAGGTCTACGCCGACGGCAAAATGGTAGACCGTGAGGTGTATTCGCACCTGGCGATTCGAAGGCTCGCCCAAGCAGTCGCGACGTTTCCCAATCTGCATCTTGCGCTCTTTGACCGAACCAAGTCCTTCTTGCTCGATGACGAGTGCAAGTTCGTGCGTGAGGTCGATAAGGACCTTCCCAATGCCGAGCGCATTTGGGAGCTGCCCGATCCCAGCGTAAATATCATCAAGGCGAGTATCTTTTGCGATGACGGTGCCGTTATGGACAGCGCCTACGTGCTACAGCGTGAACTTGGCCAGCTCTTTACTTTTGCACCTTCGGGCAACGCGTGGATCGATGCCATGCAGCCCGGTGTGTCGAAGGCCTCGGGCATCGCACAGCTCGCGGAGCATTACGGCATTGGACGCGACGAGATCATGGCGTTTGGCGACTCGATGAACGACTACGAGATCATTCGCTTTGTCGGCACGGGCTGCGCGATGGAAAACGCGCGCCCTGCGCTCAAAGCGGTTGCCGATCGCGTCGTAGGCTGCAACCGCGACCACGCCGTTCAGCAGGAGCTCCGTCGCGTGCTAGAGAGTCTCGCTTAATCCGGCAGATGGGGACGTTCCTTTTCTGCCGGCAGTGGGGGACAGTCCTTGCAGCTTTTTCGAGAAGACTGTCCCCAACGACTAGTCATTTAAGAACGTCCCCAGCGACTAGCCAATGACTAGGCGAGGGCGGCCATGATGGTGCGGGCGACGCCGTCGTGGTCGTTGTCGTATTCGGTGATGGCATCGGCGGCCTCGCGGTCTTCGGGTTCGCCGTTGATCATGGCCATGCCGTGGCCCGCTGCCTGCAGCATGGGGATGTCGTTGATGTTGTCGCCGAACGCCCAAGCGTCGGCGAGACGCTTGCCCAGATGCTCTCACAGCCACGTGAGGGCCGTTCCCTTGGTGGCGCCTTCGCCCATGACCTCGATATTCATGGCGTACGAACGCGTGACCTCAATGCCTCCGAGCGTGTCGAGCGCCGCCGCGATGGCGTCGCGATCGGCCGGGTCGTGCCAGTACATGGCGATGCGTTCGAGCGTCTCGACCTCGTCGATCTTGCTGTCGATATCCATGTCGATCGGTGTTCGTGTGCGCTTGAGCGAAGCCGCGATGTGGGGGTCGCCGCCGCAGAATTCGTCCAGGCGCGTGTAGAGCGAGTGGGGGAGGAAGCACTGCCCGTCCGCGAAGATATCGAAGGTGACGTCATGGCCGGCGGCAATGCTATGGATGCGGGGGTCGATGGTGCGGTCGAGCGGTCGGCTCAAAATGCGCGTGGCACGTGAGGCATCGGTGGGCGTACCGTCGTCGAGCTGCCAGACGCTGGCACCGTTGGCGCAGACCGCGTAGTGTACGGCGGGGTGAGCGAGGATGTGCTCAAAGATGCCCGACAGCGGGCGCCCCGTGCAGGGCACAAACTCAATACCGCGGCGCGCAAGCTCGTCGAGCATCGCCCAGGTGGCATCGCTCATCTGCTTATCGCTCGTCAACAGCGTTCCATCCATATCGGAAAACACAATCATTTGATGCAGCCCTTTCTGCTGGCATAAAAAGCGTGGCCGAGGGCGGTGATTCCCTGGCCACGCGCGAGTTCTATAACGGTCCGCGTCCTAGCGGTCGGCGAGCGGCTTGTACTCCAGCGGCTCGATCACCGGACGATAGGCCGGGCGAATAATACGGTGCGCGCAGAAGAGCTCTTCCATGCGGTGTGCCGACCAGCCGGCCATGCGCGCGACGGCGAATAGCGGCGTAAAAAGCGTTTCGGGTACGCCGAGCATCTTGTAGATAAAGCCTGTGTACAGGGCGATGTTGGCGCAGATAGGCTTGGTCATGCCGTGGTCGCGCATCACCTGCGGTGCCAGGCGCTCGATGCGCTCGATGAGCGCGAACTCATCGCCCAGGTCCTTCTTGGCGGCAAGTGTGCGTGCGTAGTGGCGGCAGACCTCGGCTCGCGGGTCGCTGAGCGTGTAGACGGCGTGGCCCATGCCGTAGATGAGACCCGTGCCGTCGAAGGCCTGCTTGTCGAGGATCTTGCCCAGGTAGGCTGCGACCTCGTCCTCGTCCTCCCAATTGGAGACATGCGCACGGATGTCCTCGTGCATGGACACGACCTTGGCGTTGGCGCCGCCGTGGCGCGGACCCTTGAGCGAGCCGATAGCCGCGGCGTAGGCGGAATACGGGTCGGTGGCCGAGGAGGACAGCACGCGGCAGGCAAACGTGGAGTTGTTGCCGCCGCCATGCTCGGCATGCAGCATGAGCATCACGTCGAGCAGCATGGCTTCGTCGCGGGTGAATGCCATGCCGCCGCGTAACACCTGCAGGATGGTCTCAGCGGTGGAGAGGCCGGGTGTGGGGTGCGGTACATGAACCTCGGAGCCGCGGCGCTTGGCGACCGAGGCCATATGCGCGAAGGCGGCGATACGGGGGAGGCGGGCGAGCATGGAGATGGCGACGTCGATTTCGTGCTCTGGTGTAATGGCGTCGGGCTCGGCATCGAAGGCGTAGAGCAGCAGCACGGCGCGCTGGAGCACGTTCATGATGCTCGACGACACCGTGGTCATGGGGAACTCGCGGACGTATTCGTCGCTCCGGTGCCTAAAAGCACCCAGGCGTCCGCAAAAACCGTCGAGTTCCTCTTTGGTGGGCAGCGAGCCCGTGATGAGCAGATAGGCGACTTCTTCGTAGCCGTAGCGGTTCTCGGTCTGGGCGTTGTTGACCAGATCCTCGATGCTGTAGCCACGAAGCGTG
>CAJMPM010000060.1 GCA_905215225.1 uncultured bacterium | reverse complement strand
GTCTTCGCCGTTCCCACCAGCGTGGGTTACGGCGCGAGCCTTGGTGGCGTAGCCGCGCTACTCGCCATGCTCAACTCCTGCGCCAGCGGCGTTTCGGTCGTCAACATCGACAACGGCTTCGGCGCCGCCTACCAGGCAAGTCTTATCAATCATCTGAGCGCCGGCACATCCTGCGCCCGTTAAGGAGCATTCCATGTCCAATCATCAGCACACGCTTATCATCGACGGCACCTCGGGCATCAGCGGCGATATGACCGTCGCGGCCCTGCTCGACCTGGGCGCCAGCGAGGAGCACCTGCGCGAACAGCTCGCCACGCTGCCGGTCGACGGCTTTACGATCGCCGTCACGCGCGCAAACAAGCATGGCATCGACGCCTGCGATTTCGACGTCCAGCTTGCAGAGGAGCTCGAGAACCATGATCACGATATGGCCTGGCTCTACGGTAACGAAACGGCTGCAGAGCACACGCACGAGCACCACCATCATGACCTTCACGAGCACGAACACGAGCACACGCACGAACATGACCATGAGGCCCACGGCCATGGCCACGAGGGCCATCATCACGCCCACCACCATCACCACCGTTCTTTGGCGGACGTCACCGCCATCATCGACGGCTCGCAGCTAAGCGATGGCGCTAAGCGTCGTGCGCTCGCCATCTTTACCGTACTCGCTGCTGCCGAGGCCAAGGCTCACGGCAAAACGCTCGATACCGTTCTGTTTCACGAGGTGGGCGCCGTCGACTCCATCGTTGACATCTGCTCGGTCGCCATCTGCCTCGATGACCTGGGTATTGAGGATATCGTGGTCGAGTCGCTCTCCGAGGGCCACGGAACCATTCGCTGCGCCCACGGCCTCATGCCCATTCCCGTCCCCGCCGTCGTCAACCTGTGCCAGGCGGGCAATATCGCCCTCACGCCTGCACCGGTCGCCGGCGAGCTCGTGACGCCCACGGGCGCCGCCATCGTCGCCGCACTGCGCACGTCCGAGCACCTGCCGGCCCGCTACCGCATCGAGGCCGTCGGCTACGGCGCCGGCAAGCGCCCCTACGAGGGTTGCTCCGGCACGCTCCGTTGTCTACTCGTTCACGTGGATGCATAGCCATGGATGCCCGCAAAGAAAAAAGCCGCGCTGCCATCGTTGCAGCGTTCTCCGAGCTGCTACGCGAAGAGGACTACGGCAAGATCACCGTCGGCGACATCATCGCGCGCGCTCACGTAGGCCGCGCGACATTCTACGGACTCTTCAAGAGCAAAGATGACCTACTGTCCGAGCTCGTGAGCGACATCTGCACCCACGCCCTCGACGACGATGGCACGCCACTCGACGACCCACTCGTGCAGGTCGAGCATATCCTCAACAACCTCTGGGAGCGCCGCCAGGGCGTTCGAGCCCTCGTAGCCGGCGCCGGCTCACGCGTCTTCGCCGACTGCCTACGCAAGACCATCATGTCACGAGCAGCCGAAACCGTGCCCGTCGACCCCTCAGGCCCCGCCGGCACCATGGACCGAAGCTTCCTACTACACCACATAGCCTCAAGCTTCGTAGCCACCGTCCAATGGTGGGCCTGGCACAACTTCCAAGCAGACAAAGCCGACGTAGCCAAAGACTACCTCTCAGCCATAAAGCCCCTCTTCACCTAAGTAAGAAGCTCATCCCAAATCATCGACCCAACCCAGGGCTCCGCGCACCCCAAAGTGTCACTCGCACCTCAAAGCGCCTAACAACAAAGTGCCCACCACATCCAAATTCAGATATATATGTTGGTTGCTTGTTCGAACGCAGCTGGATTCCCGCAGGGTCCGGCATAGGTTAACTTTCCGCCGCACTCCGCAGGACGCAAGAAGCTCCCGCAGCTCGAAGTGCGCAGCGGGAGCTTCTTGCATGTCCGAGGACGCGGCGGAAAGTTAACCTATGCCGGACCCGGGCGTTATATCAATTGTCTTGGACTAGAACATGCCCAAGAAACCATGCACAAACAGTGCAGCCAGAGCGGCGCCGACAAACGGAGCGATGCCAGGAACGAGCAGGCCGTACTTCCAGTTGTTGTCAGCCTTGTTCTTGATCGGCAGCACCTGATAGGCCATGCGAGGACCAAGGTCACGGGCTTGGTTCATGGCGAAGCCGGTGATGCCGCCCATGCCCATGCCAACGGCCCAAACGATCAGACCGACGCAGATGGCGAGCATCAAAACGTTCTCGCCGGCGCGGTTAGCAGCAGCAAGGATGGCGCTGATGAACACAAAGGTGCAGATAGCCTCGCAGAAGAAATTACGAGCATAGTTCGTACCCTCGGTGGTGGGGTTGGTCGAGAAGATATTGCGCTGGGCAATGGGATCGACGACGCCATCGGAAGCCTTGAACTCATCGGCATACATCAACCAAGCGATTACGGCGCCCACAAAGCCGCCGAGCATATCGGCAATCATAAAGGGGATGCAGCTGCTCCACGGCACCAGGCCTACGATGCACTGAGCAAGCACCATGGCGGGGTTCATGCACACGGCGCCGCCAAAGACAAACAGGCAGACCGAGATGCCAAAAGACCAGGTGGTGATGGCAAACATGTGACCGGAGCCCTGATACTTGGTGCCCTTGAGCACGGTATCGCAGTGCACGCCCACGCCAAAGATGATCATGAGGGCCGTTGCGCCGAATTCGCAGAGGAGTTTGGTAAGCATAAAACCTTATCTTTCTTGTCGGTTATAAACGATTCGTTTGAGCCGCGCACTAGTGCTGAGCGACGACAACGCCCAGGCCATCGGGAATGACGGCCACCTTGGCATCGGCACCCTTCATCTCAAAGGCGAGCTTGAGCGCCTCATCGAGGGTGTTGACCGGCGTCATGTGCATATCCTTGATCATCTGGTGATCGCACAGATCGGTAACCATGATCACAGGGTGATGCGCCAGGATGCGGGCAAAGATCTGGCTCGTCCACTGGTCGGGCAGGGTCTCGTCCTTAGGACGGTCGATGCAGGCGCGCTCAAACTCTGCCGGATCATTGTCGGCGATGTTGTGATAGAAGCCCTCGCCACCGTGACCGTCGGCACAGCCGGCGACGTCGATGATCACACCGCCCTCGGGAAGCGTAGCCTCGGCAGAGCACATGCCCTTCACGGCCTGGTAGATGTTCTGGTCGAGCGGGTAGCCGCCATTGGTGGTGATGGCAATCTCACACTCGACGGGCTCAACGCCGGCAAGGCTCTTCACGAACTCGCAGCCAGCCTCGTGTGCCTTGTGGATGTCGCCGGCAAAGGAGCCGATGACCTCATGCTTGCCGTTGAGCACCACGTTAAGCACAAAGGCAAGATGAGCCATCTCGGCAGCGGCAAACATGTCCTCACTCACGTGGTTGTGGCACAGGTTGCCGGCACGCGAATGGGAATCGTTCACAAACTGACCGTTGTGGTTGTACATGATGGTCTTGTAGCTGGCAATGCCGGGCAGCACGGACTTGCGGCTGCCAGAGAAACCGGCAAAGAAGTGCGGCTCAATAAAGCCCTCGGCAAGCAGCAGATCGCAATCGGCGGCAATCTTGTTGATGATGCACTCGCCACCGGAAGGCAGGGTGCCGATCTTTTTCATCATGCTGTCGTCAGTCGCGACGTGCATAACGATTTCCTCGTTGGCAACGATCTCCTCGCCGTACTTGTTGACGAGTTCCTCGTGCGTCGACGGACGATGCATACCCGTAGCAACCAGAATGCGAACGCGCGCCTCGGGCGCAGCGGAATGGATGTGATGCAGCAGAATAGGCATCGTCACACGCGAGGGAACGGGACGCGTATGATCGGAGCTAATGATGACAATATCCTTCTTGCCAGCACAAAGCTCCTCGAGCGAAGGCGAGCCATAAGGGTTGGCAAGCGACTCCTCTACCAGCTCTTCCTGCGATTTTGTAGTCTTAAACTCGTTTTGATGACCTTCCATCACACCCGCGAAGTTCTTATCCTCGAGCTCCAGATGCAACGTCTTGTGGTCAAACGGCAGTTCACATTCAAACAATGACGAGCGCCCTCTTCCTTTTCAACTGACACACTAGATAAACCGTTGGAAGGATACGCCGCTCACCGAAAAACACCACCGTCCACCGACTCATTAACACAACGTTCATATTTGACCCACAACAAAACGGCCGCGACCCCAAACGGGACCGCGTCCGCCTGTCAAAGACTCTATAGACAGGATGACTTACGCAGCGCCGAGGCAAACATCTACCCCGAGACGTTCGCACGTAAGCCATTTTGCATAAATGCGATAATTAATTGCATAAAATAGCGCATGGATTTCTAGCCGTAACAGGGTAGTACCCTCCGGAGCGTGCATTTTTGCGAGTATTCAGCATCGCGGGATAAGATTTTGGTGTCAAAAGTCTTTCAAAAGGTAGATAGTCCTCATGACTCGTCCCATCTGGATAGAATGCGGCGAGAAACCAGCCATATATGATCGTCGCCAAAGCCCAATCGTCGTGCAAAAGCATCAACAGGAGCCGCGAACGTCACCCACAGCCTTATGCATCAATCTTTGGCTGCTGAAAACTCCGTTTTTTGCACGTCGCCCCAAGCACAACCCTCACCCAGCGGCTGATCCGCCGAAGACCGGACATCGCAGGGCCCGCCATTAGTTTACTTTTAGGCACACTCCGCAGGACGCAAGAAGCCCTCGCCGCACTCCGCATTAGGCGCAAAGCGCACTTTAATCCCTTCAGCCCCAATCCCTGAAGACCGAGGACGCAGGGACCCGATGGGTTTCCCTCTGAATGCATTCCGCAGCACGAAGCCCCCTTATCCGCAGCTCCGAAGGAGCAGGATAAGGGGGCTTCAAGTGCGAGGACGCATTCAGAGGGAAACCCATCGGGTCCCGGTGAGAGCCACAGGGCTATCGATTACCCCGTGTTCTGCAATCCTGCCGAGACGCCGGTCACAGTCGAAAGGATCAGGCTCATGTACTCGGCCTTCTTCTCTTCGGCCATCTCGTCCTGGTTCATACGCACCTCGCGAAGGGCGCGGACCTGGGCGATGGACAGAGCGTCGACATAGGGGTTACGCACGCGAACGGCGCAGCCGAGCACGCGGCGGCGCTGCAGCGGCCACTCGTCACCGACGATGGCAAGGACCCACTTACGCGTGAGCTGCATCTCGGTAAAGACCTTCTCGGACAGATCCTGGCGATCGCCCAGGTGCAGATACATCTTGGCGATGCGCTGGTCGGTCTTGGCGATCGACATCTCGATGTTGTCGATAAAGGTGCGGAAGAACGGCCACTCCTGGTAGGCAGCCTTGAGCTGGTCAAGGTCGCCCAGCTGCTCGCAGGCGGTACCCAGGCCGTACCAGGCGGCCAGGTTAATGCGTGCCTGGCTCCAGCTGAAGATCCACGGAATGGTACGCAGGTCGTCGAGCGACTTGGCGCCCAGGCCGCGCTTAGCGGGACGCGAGCCGATCGGCAGCAGACCGACTTCGGTCAGCGGCGTCACGGTCGAGAACCACGGTGTAAAGTCCTCGGTGTTCAGCAGGTCCAGATAGCGCTCGTGGCTTACGGCGTTGAGCTTCTCGGCCATATCCCAGAACTTCTGCGTGGTCTCGGTGTTGGTCTTCTCGACACTCGGGGCCGACTGCAAAAGCGTTGCGGCGGCAACGGACTCAACATGGCGCTGAGCCAGCGTGCGGTTGCCGTAACGGGCAAAGATGACTTCGCCCTGCTCGGTAAGCTTAAAGAAGCAGTTGACCGAACCCTTGGGCTGCGCCAGCACGGCCTTGTTGGCCGGGCCGCCGCCACGGCCAACGGCACCGCCGCGACCGTGCATGAGCACCAGGTCGATATCGTTCTTCTCGGCCCACTTGGCGATGCGCTCCTGCGCGGAGTGCAGCGCGAGCATGGCCGTGGTAGGACCGGCATCCTTGGAGGAGTCGGAATAGCCCAGCATGACCTCCATGCGGCGGTTGGTCTGGGCAAGGCGCTTTTGCACCACGGGCAGCGTAAGCATCTGGTCGAGCACGTCGACGCAGCCCTCGAGGTCCTCGAGCTGCTCGAACAGCGGGATCACGTCGAGCTCGGGGACATCCTCCTCGTGTGCAAAGGACAGGTGCGCCAGCTCAAAGACGTCGGCCACATGCTGAGCGCTCTTGGTAAACGAGATGATGTAGCGGTGCGCCATCTTCTTGCCGTAGCGCTTTTGGATGGAGCCGATAGCGCGGAAGGTGTCGCTGACCTCGCGCGTCATGGGCTGCAGGTCGCCATGGATACCGTTCTCGTGGATATCCTTGAGGGCGCGGGCGTGCACCACGGAGTGCTGACGGAACTCCATCTCGACCATATGGAAGCCGAAGGACTCGACCTGCCAGATGATGGTTTGGACCGGGCCGTAGGCAGCACGGACGGCACCGCAGGCGGCCAGCGAGCGCTGGACGACGCGCAGGTCATCCAGGAACTCATCGGCGCTGTGATACATCGTGTCGGTGATGCGACGCACGGTGGCGTTCAGACGGTCGGCCATGACGAGCATGACGGCGCGATGCGGCTCGTGCTCGGAGATCAGCTCGGCGCGGGCCGTGTACCGAGGGCTCATCTCGACCTGATGGTTCCACAGGTTGATGAGCTCGGCAGACGGCTTGCTGTAGGTGGCCTCGAGCGTGAGGTTGCGGCCAATGTGGCGGCACTTGTCCTCGAGCTTGAGCACCATGTGGGTGAAGTACTTGGCGGCGACCTCACGGCTCACCTTGGCGGTGACGTTGGGGTTACCGTCGCGGTCGGAACCGATCCAGCTGCCGGGATGGAAGAACGCCGGGCACAGCGGCGGCACGGTACCGGCCTTGTCGCCCAGCACCCAGTCGTCAAAGCGACGATAGATGACGGGGATGACGTCGAACAGCGTGTTATCGAAGATGTCGATGATGGTATCGGCTTCCTCGACCGGCGTGGGCTTCTTGAGCGCGATGGGGCTCGTACGCACCAGGGCGTCGATCTCCTGCAGCATATGGCGCTCGTTCTCCACCAGGTCGGAGCCGCCCAGACGCGGACGCTCCTCCAGCAGGTTAGAGATACGGCGAATCTTGCCCTCGACGGCCTTACGACGGGCCTCGGTGGGATGCGCGGTAAAGACGGGGTGGAACTCAAGCTTGCCGAGCAGCTCGTTGGCGCCCTCGACGCCCAGCTCATTCACCAGCTGGTGATAGGCGACGGTGAGCTCGTTGGCGGGATCGACCTCGGTATCGGTCGACGCACCGGCCTCGCGCTCGCGCAGCTGCGCCACACGGTAGTTCTCCTCCGACAGGTTTGCCAGATGGAAAAAGCTCGTAAAGGCGCGAACGATGACCTGCTGCTTATCGAGCGGCAGGCTGTCGATCAGATCAACGACTTCACGAAACGCCACGGCGGTGGGCTCGTCGGCAGTGGGCACGCCCTGCTCGTCGACGGCTTCGTCGGCAGCGCAGGTACCGGGGTTGCCGGCATTGACCACAATCTCGGCTGTCAAAATCTTGTCGAACAGGTCCGCGATCTCGGGATCATACTCGCTAAGCACACGGCGCTCCAGGCGCAAGAACAGCGCCAGATTGTCGCGCAGCTCCTCGGGGATCTCGATCTCGGCGAGACGCTCCTTGGATTCGGCATTCGAGCCGATTCGGTTAACGAGGCGGTTGACCACGGCAGCGACACGCGCCGCGGCTTCGGGTACAGACTGGTTGCTTAGGTTCTCAGCCACGTTTCCTCCCATTCCTCCTTCTATGCACGTAACATGCGGTATTCATTATAGGCGCTTGAGAAATACTTTCGACACTGATTGCGCTTTACCACACAAAAGTATTTTCTGCATTGCAAAGGTTTTTGCCCTAAATGGTCGTATTTCTCGGTGGGCGGCATACGTAAACGGGGGCATTCCGCATAAAAGCGAAACACCCCCGTAACAATCGCTCGCCGCGAGCGGGACATGTTAGCGGGTCCGCAGCTCAAAAAGATGCGCTACAGGCGCTCGCGAACCGCCTCGACGACGTTGGCCAGATCGGCAAGGACCTCTTCATGGCTCTCCATGTCGCGCACCTTGACCTTGCCGGCGGCAAGCTCGTCGCCGCCCAGGACCAGGATGAGCTTGGCGCCTACCTTATCGGCCTGCTTAAACTGAGCCTTGAGCGAACGGCCCTGATAGTCGGCCTCGGTCACGATACCTGCGGCGCGAAGCTCCTGCGTAATGGCAAAGACGTTCTGGCGCAGTTCCTTGCC
>CAJMPM010000059.1 GCA_905215225.1 uncultured bacterium | reverse complement strand
GTGGACGCGCTGTCGTTTATCGGCCACAAGGACAAGGCCTATGGTCTGGCCCGTGGCCTATGCGACAAGCTTAAGGAGATCATCCCGCGTCAGCTGTTCGAGGTGCCCATCCAGGGTGCTATCGGCAACAAGATCATTGCCCGCTCCACCGTCAAGGCGCGTCGCAAGGACGTGCTTGCTAAGTGCTACGGCGGCGATATCTCGCGTAAGCGCAAGCTGCTCGAGAAGCAGAAAGAGGGCAAGAAGCGCATGAAGGCCATCGGATCGGTCGAGGTCCCGCAGGAGGCCTTTATGGCGATCCTCAAGGTGGACGAGTAGGTCTATGGCGCTTTCTGAATACAGCAAGCGGCTGCTGGGCGCCTATGCCGAGCAGCCGTTCCTTATGGCTCCCATGGCTGGCGTGACCGACCCCGCCTACCGCATCATGTGCCGCCGCCGCGGTGCCCATCTTGCCTATAGCGAGATGGTGAGCGTGGCGGGTCTTGCCTATGCCAGCAATAAGACGTGGCGCCTGGTGCTACCGGCCGACGAGGAGCAGCAAATCTGCGTACAGCTCTTTGGTTCCAAGCCCGATCAGTTTGCGAGCGCCGTCGCCGCCGTTGAGGAGCGTGTGGGCAATCGCCTGTCGCTCATTGATATCAACATGGCCTGCCCGGCTCGCAAGGTCGTCACCAAGGGCGAGGGCTCGGCGCTTATGCGCACGCCCGATCTGGCAGAGAAGATCGTTGAGGCAGCGGTGGGCGCGGCGCACGTGCCCGTGACCGTAAAAATCCGCAAGGGCTTTTACGCCGAAGACCGCAATGCCGCGACGTTTGCCCAGATGCTCGAGGGGGCAGGGGCCGCTGCGGTGGCGGTACATGGTCGCTGTGCCACGCAGCTCTATACGGGCCAGGCCGATTGGTCGGTCGTCGATGAGGTGGCCGACGCCGTCGAGATTCCCGTTATCGGTTCGGGCGACGTGTTCTCGGCCGAGGATGCGGCGGAGCGTCTGCACAGCTCCGGTGCCAGTGCGGTGTTCATCGCGCGCGGTATCTATGGCAACCCCTGGGTGTTCGGCGATGCCCGCGCCCTTGCGCACGATGGCATACCGGTGCCGGTGCGCAGCTCCGTCGCGCGCCTGGATGCCCTGCGCGAGCACCTGACGCTCACGCACGAGCTGTTGCCGCTCATGTCGCGTGCCCGTACGTACGCAAGCTGGTATCTAAAGGGGATGCCTCATGCTGCGGCCTGGCGCGCCCAAGTGGTGCGTTGCTCCACATACGAGGAGTTCATGGCATTGGTCGATGATATCGAGCGCGATGTGGTGGCCTGCGAGGCCGCACTTGCCGCCGGCGAGTCGGTGCCCGCTCATCCGCTGGAGGCCTAACGGTGGCCGTTACCGCGCTGTACGTGCATGTTCCGTTCTGCGCCCAAAAGTGCCGGTACTGCGACTTTGACTCTCGCAGTTTTGCTCCGTGCGGCTTGAGCGCTGCACTCGATGCCTATTTTGTGCAGTTGTATGCGCGCCTCGATGCCTTTGGCGACGCAGGCACGCTTGCACAGATCCGCACCGTCTATGTTGGCGGCGGCACGCCGTCGCTGGCGGGGGAGCGTCTGGTAGAACTTGCCCGACGTATCTCTGCGTGGTGCAAGCCCTTTGAGTTTACCTGCGAGGCCAATCCTGAGTCATTGACTTCGCAGCTTGCTGCGGCGCTTGCCGGGGTGGGCGTCACGCGCATTTCTCTGGGAGTTCAGACCCTCGACAACGCCGAGCTTGCCGCGATTGGCCGCATCCACGATTCGCACCGCGCCCTTGCAGCCATCGCCGCGGTGAGGGACGCTGGGCTCGATGTGTCGTGCGACCTTATGTGCGGACTTCTCGGGCAGACCGCAGCGAGTTGGAAGCGCACGCTCGATGGCGTGCTGGCGGCGGCGCCGCATCATGTGTCGGTTTACCCGCTCACGCTCGAGGAGGGCACGCCGCTCTACCGCATGGCGTGTCACGACGAGTCGCTTGAGCCCGACGAGGATTTTCAGGCTGCGTGCATGGATGCGGCGCGTGAGTGCCTGGGTGCGGCCGGCTATCACCCGTATGAGGTGGCAAGCTACGCGCTCGACGGCCATGAGTGCGCCCACAACATTGCCTATTGGACCGGACAGGGCTATCTGGGCTTGGGCCGCTCTGCCGCCGGTATGCTCGACGCCGAGGATTTCGATCGCTTGGCCGGGCTGTTTCCCGACGTGCCCGCTCGCGGCGATGCGTATCGCGTGCGCTTGGTGCAACGCGACGATGCCGCGACGACGTTTGATGCCGAGTATCTGTCGCAGCGCGAGGCTGCGGCCGAGGATTTGATGCTCGCCTGCCGCATGACGCGTGGCATTGGGCCCGATCTGTTGGTTCGCTCGGCAAGCGTGATCGCTGCAGACGAGCTGGCGGCGGCCTGTGACCGTGCGCTCGAGTTGGGTCTTGCCACTTGGGTGCCCGATTATGTCGAGGGGCATGCGGGGTGCGTCGCCTCGAAAGACGTTATCGCAGGTCGTGCCCACGCCCGTTTAGCGCCCACCCACTTGGGCTGGCTCGATGGAAATGTGCTGTTCGAGCTGTTTTGGGGTCTAGCTTAGGCCGCTCGGGTAGAATTACCGCAATATATACGCTGCTGTGAGCAGGAGGTTGCCGCGCATGGCGACGATGAACGAAAAAGATTACTACGAGATTTTGGGTGTCTCCAAGGACGCCACCTCGCGTGATATTCAGAAGGCCTTCCAGCAAAAGGCCCGCAAGCTCCATCCGGACGTCAACAAAGAACCTGATGCCGAGGAAAAGTTTAAAGAGGTTTCCGAGGCCTACGCCGTGCTTTCGGACGAGCAGAAGCGTGCGCGCTACGACGCCATGCGCTCGGGCAACCCCTTCGCCGGCGCTCCTACGGCTTCGCCCTATGGCGGCGGCTACGCCGGCAGCGCAGGCTATGGCAATCCCTTTGAGGGCGGCTTTCCCTTTGGCGGTGCCTGGGGCCAGCAGCGTCGTGGGCAGGCTGCCTACAATCCCGAGAACGGCGCCAACGTGGTCGTCGATATCAAACTCGACGCCAAGGAGGCCAAGGGCGGTGCCCGCAAGACCGTCCGCTATACGCGTTTCGATACGTGCGGACATTGCGGCGGCTCGGGCTCCGTTTCGTCTGAGCATGCCCATACCTGCCCGAGCTGCGGTGGCCGCGGCCACATCGACGTCGACCTGTCCTTCCTGTTTGGTGCGGGTACGTTCCAGTCGGTCTGCCCCGAGTGCGGCGGTTCCGGTAAGGTCGTGGCCGACCCCTGCCCTGATTGCGGCGGCAGCGGTCGTACTCGCGTAACCTCCGAGCAGACGATTGAGTTTCCTGCCGGCACGCACGATGGCGACGAGGTCCGCATTGGCGGCATGGGTCATGCTGGCACCAACGGTGCCGCGGGCGGCGACCTGGTCGGCCGCGCCCATGTTGAGGCCGAGCGCTTGGAAGGCAAAGCTCGTACCGGTTTTTACCTGATGGGCATCGTGGCGCCGTTTTTGGTACTCTCGGCCATCTCGGGCGTGTTCTCGGCCTTTGCCGTGATGTGCTTTATTCCGTTTATCATGGGCCTGTTCATGGTGCTTTCGGACGGTGTGCTTCATCGCAGCCTGCTGTGGTGGAAGCGCGGCGCGATGCAGTTTGCCAATGGTTTTGCCAACGGATTTATGTTTGCGCTCGTGTCGGTTTGGTTTGCGAGCTGCTCGCAGCGTGCCATGCTTTCGCCTTACGGAATGCAATAACATCTAGCCCTCTGTTTGCGGCCGGCCCAGCTTGGGTATAGGACGCACTGTGACAATAATGAAAGTCGGAAGGATTCGGTCGTGTCGGAAAATAGGGATTACTACGAGGTGCTTGGCGTCGACAGGGATGCCGACGCGCGGACGATTAAGCGCGCGTTTCTAAAGAAGGCCCGTACCGTACATCCGGATGTTTCGGACGACCCCGAGGCCGAGGCCAAGTTCAAGGAGCTCAACGAGGCCTATTCCGTTCTTTCCGATGAGCAGAAGCGTGCTAACTACGACCGTTACGGCACTGCCGACGGCCCTGGTGGTTCGGGCTACGTCGATATCAACGATATCTTTGGTGGCATGGGCATGGACGACTTGTTCTCGTCGTTCTTTGGCGGCGGTGCCGGCGGTGGCGCCCGCAGCCGTCGTGAGCGTCGTCGCGGACGTGACATGGCCATCTCGCTTTCGGTGACGCTTGAGGAGGCGGCGCTCGGCTGCAAAAAGACGATCAGCTATGATCGCCTTGCTCCTTGCGAGGACTGCAATGGAACCGGTAGGGCAGAGGGCGCGCAGGAAAAGCAGTGCGGCCGCTGCCACGGTACGGGCTACGTCACGACGGTTCAGCGTTCGTTCCTGGGCCAGGTTCAGTCTTCCTCGCCTTGCCCCGACTGCCATGGCGAGGGCACGGTCATCGACCATCCCTGCGAGACCTGCGACGGTCAGGGCCGCACGCCTTCGCACGAAAAGATCGACATCGATATTCCCGCCGGCGTTTCGACCGGTCGCCAGCTGCGTGTGAGCGGCTTTGGCGAGGCCGGCCTTCGCGGCGAGCCTTCGGGTGACCTGATTGTCAACGTGCGCGTTGCCGACCATGAGCGCTTTAAGCGCAACGGTGACGACCTGTACCTGGTGAGCGATATCTCGATTGCGCAGGCTGCGCTCGGCTGCGAGATCGAGGTCGAGGGCATTATGCCCGACGAGGTCGTTAAGGTGACGGTTCCCGCCGGCGCCCAGTACGGCGACACCGTGAGCGTCAATAATTACGGCATGCCGCGCATTGGCGGTGGCGGTTCGCGTGGCCGCCTGATCGTGCAACTGCGCGTGGTCGTTCCCACCAATCTTTCCAATAAGCAACGCGAACTGCTCCGTGCTTTTGCCGATGAGATGGGCGATGACGTCGCTTCCGGTAAGAAGTCGGTAACCGATCGCATCAAGAGCGCTCTTGACGACATCCTCGATTAAGGAGCCCGCGTGCTCGCACCTCATATCTCTGTCGTCAACCTCGGCTGCCGCGTCAACCGGGTTGAGTCCGACCGTATCACTGCCGATCTCATGCGCCTGGGCTTTGCGATGGTGGAGCCTCAGGATGCAGAGCTGATCGTCATTAACACCTGTGCCGTTACGGGCGAGGCCGAGGCCAAGACCCGTAAGGCCGTTCGCCATGCGCTGGCCTATCCAAACGAGCCCTATGTAGTCGTGACCGGATGCGTGGTCAATCTGCACCCCGAGGAGCTGCTGGAGCTTTCGGACCGCGTGATCGCCGAGCCGTCCAAGATCGATGTCGCCGAACGCGTCTGTGAAGTGCTGGGCGTTGAGTCCGATGACGTTCCCGCCTGCAGCGATGGCGACGTGGTCGATGCGCTCGGTCGCTCGCGTCTGGGCGTGAAGATCCAGGACGGCTGCAACCATCGTTGCACCTATTGCATTGTGTGGAAGGCCCGCGGCCCCGAGCGCTCCGTGCCGGTCGAGTCCGTGCTCGAGCAAGTTCGCGAGGCCCAGGAGGCCGGCGTGCCCGAGGTGGTGCTGACCGGTGTGAACCTGGGTGCCTACGATGGCAAGAGCGCGACCGACGAGCATGTCGAAATCGATGAGCTGCTCGAGGCCATCATGGAGCGCACGTCTATTCCGCATGTGCGCATTTCCTCGGTCGAGCCCATGGATATCTCTGAGCGCCTGCTTAAGGTTATGGCGCGCTATCCGCAGCGTATCGCCCCGTTTTTGCACCTGCCCGTGCAGTCCGGCTGCACTGCGACTCTGCATCGCATGGGCCGTCCCTATAGCGCCGAGACCTTTGAGGACACGGTGCGTATGATTCGCGCCAACTTGCCCCAGGCGTCTCTTTCGTGCGATGTCATCGTCGGTTTTCCCGGCGAGACGGACGAGGAGTTTGAGGAGTCGCTGGCGCTGTGCCGCCGCGTGGGCTTTTCGCGTATGCACGTGTTCCGCTACAGCAAGCGTCCCGGTACCCTTGCTGCCGATATGCCCGACCAGGTGCCGCCCGAGGTTATGGCCGAGCGCAGCCGTCGTATGCGAGCCGCGGCGCAGGAACTCGCCATTGCTGACGCTCGTCGTCGCGTGGGCACCGTCGAGCGTGCCGTGCTTGAGTATGGCGACAACCTGACGCTCGGTTCGTTCCATCATGCCCGTCTTGACGATATCTGTGGACTCACAGCCCCGTGCCTGCTCGATGTTGCTATCATCGGAGTCGATGATTCCGGCTTGGTCCATGCGCGCAGGGAGGTTCATGGAAGCCTCGAAGATTAGACTTACCGTTCCCGAGGGAATTGATCCCTCGCGCGTTTTGGGTGCCGGCGACGGCGCCCTTCGTGCGCTCGAGAGCTTGGTTCGCGCCCACGTGGTCGCCCGTGGCGACAGCATCGCCGTGAGCGGTGACCCGGACGAGGTCGAGCTCGTGGCGCGCTTTTTCGAGCATGCTTTTCGTGAGGCGGCCGCCGGACGCACGCTGTCTGCCGACGATGTCTCTCGTTGCTTGGCCATCTTGCGCGACGGTGAGCACGAGGCTACGTCGCTTCGCGATGATGTGCTGCTTTCGTATCGCGGTCGTGCCATTCGCCCCAAAACGCTCGGCCAAAAGCGCTATGTGGATGCCATTCGCTCGCATACCATCACATTTGGCCTGGGTCCTGCCGGCACCGGTAAGACTTATCTGGCCATGGCGCTCGCCGTTGCCGCGCTCAAGCGTCATGAGGTGGGTCGTCTGATCTTGACGCGTCCGGTTGTCGAGGCGGGGGAGAACCTGGGCTTTTTGCCCGGTACCCTCGAGGAAAAGATCGACCCCTACATGCGTCCGCTCTACGACGCCCTTTTTGACATGATGGATCGCGAGCGCACCGATGAGCTCATGGAACGCGGCGTGATCGAGATCGCCCCGCTTGCCTACATGCGCGGCCGCACGCTGAGCGATGCCTTCGTGGTGCTCGACGAGGCGCAAAATACCACGCCCGAGCAGATGAAGATGTTCCTAACGCGCCTGGGCTTTAACTCCAAGTTTGTGATTACCGGCGACCTGAGTCAGCGCGACCTGGTGGGTCGTCGCGGCGGTCTTGCCGACGTCGAGCAGATTTTAGGCCGTGTCGACGATGTCGCATTTTCTCACCTCGAGCGTGCCGACGTGGTGCGCCATGCCTTGGTGGGGCGTATCGTCGAGGCGTACGATGCTTATGATGATGTGCGCGAGAAACGCGTGCACGACCGAAAGGAGTCCCGTTGAGTGTATTGATCAGCAACGATGCCGAGCTCGATACGCTGCTCGACGCGCAGGAGGTAGAGCACATCTGCGAGGTCGTGCTTGCCGCCGAGGGCGTTGAGCGTGAAGTCGAGATTTCCCTTTCATATGTCGATGAGGACGAGATGCACGAGCTCAACCACGAGTGGCGCGGTATCGACCGCACCACCGATGTCCTCTCGTTTGAGTGCGACTCGGCCTTTGACGAGGATATTCCCGCAGACGAGACGCTCGAGCTCGGCGATATCATCCTGGCCCCGCAGGTCATTGCCCGCCAGGCCCCCGGCTTTGGTAATAGCCCTGCCGACGAGTGCCGTCTGATGCTCGTGCATGGCATGCTGCACCTGCTGGGGTATGACCATATTGAGGACGACGAGGCCGAGGTCATGGAGGCCCGCGAGGACGCCATCCTGCGCGATCTGGCGCTTGAGCGCGGTGAGGACCCCAAGCTGGTCCACGTCGGCCCCATCACCAACCACGCCCACGACTAGGAGCCGTCTATGATTCCCGGATCGAACAAGGACCATCCGTCCTTCTTAAAGTCGTTTTCCTACGCCATGGAGGGCTTCGTCACCGCCGTCAAGACCGAGCGCAACATTAAGGTTATGCTCGCGGCGGGCGTTTGTACCGTCGTTGCCGGCTGCATTGCGGGGCTCGACATTGCCGAGTGGGCCACGATTATCATCTGTTGCGGCCTGGTGATTCACGGCGAGCTGTGCAACACCGCCATGGAGGTGATTGTCGATCTGGCGACCCAGGAACTTCATCCGCTGGCGAAGCGCGCCAAGGATATCGCCGCTGCCTCCGTATATGTACTTTCCATCACCGCTGCGATTGTGGGATTGCTGGTATTTGCCCACGCGCTCGACTTTATTTAGAAGGGGATTTTCATGTCCGACAACATGCAGCCTACAGATGAGATCCTGGACGACGCGACTTTGGACGCGGTGGATCCCGAGGGGCTCGAGGATGTCGAGGA
>CAJMPM010000058.1 GCA_905215225.1 uncultured bacterium | reverse complement strand
CTGTGCGAGGCTCAGATCAAGAAGGGCGGCCCCGTCACCCTCACCGACCCCAACATCGAGCGCTACTTTATGACCATTCCCGAGGCGGCCCAGCTGGTGCTGCAGGCGGGCGCGCTGGCCGAGGGCGGCAGCATCTATGTGCTGGACATGGGCGAGCCGGTCAAGATCATGGACCTGGCCAAGCAGCTCATCCGCTTTTACGGCTACGAGCCGGGCGTGAATATGGAGATCAAGATCGTGGGCCTGCGCCCGGGCGAGAAGCTCTACGAGGAGCTGATGATGGACGAGGAGCAGGGCAAGATGCGCCGCACCGAGCACAACAAGATCTTTGTGGCATCGCCCCGGGACATCGACCTGGCCGTGTTCTACCAGCAGCTGCAGGATCTTGCCGCTGCCGCCCAGCACAACGACGAGGGCGTGGTGGATCAGCTGGAAAAGATGATCCCCACCTTTACCCCCACCCGGAAAAATCTAAAGGTGTAAACTCCTTCCGTCATCGCTGGCGCGATGCCACCTCCCTCAGGGAGGGAGGCTTTGCCGTGCGGTCAGGCTCCCTCTCCGAGGGAGCTGTCTGCGAAGCAGACTGAGGGAGTAAACTACGTTCGCAACTGCGGCTCCAAAGCCGTATGCGCTATAAAAACGAGAGGGAAGTATATTATGGAAAAGAGACCGTTTCTGACCGAAGAGCAGGCCCAGGAGATCATCCAGGACGTGCCCACCCCGTTCCACGTCTACGACGAAAAGGGCATCCGTGAGAACGCCCGCCGCATCAACAAGGCCTTCAGCTGGAACAAGGGCTTCCGGGAGTATTTTGCCGTCAAGGCGCTGCCCAACCCCATCATCCTGCAGATCCTGAAGGAAGAGGGCTGCGGCGTGGACTGCTCCTCCCTGACCGAGCTGATGCTGAGCGAGGCCTGCGGCTTTACCGGCAGCGATATCATGTTCTCCTCCAACCAGACCCCTGTGGAGGACATGAAGAAGGCATACGAGCTGGGCGCATACATCAACCTGGACGATGCCACCATGGTGGACTTCCTGGACCGTGTGGCCGGGATCCCCGAGAACATCTTCTGCCGCTACAACCCGGGCGGGACCTTCCAGCTGGGCGAGAGCGAGGAGGGCTTCCAGGTCATGGACAAGCCCGGCGATGCCAAGTACGGCATGACCGAGGAGCAGATGATCGACAGCTACAAGAAGCTGATGGCAAAGGGTGCAAAGAACTTTGGCATCCATGCCTTCCTGGCCTCCAACACCATCTCCGATGCCTATTACCCTGAGCTGGCAGGCATCCTGTTCCAGCTGGCAGTCCGTGTGCAGAAGGCCACCGGTGCCCACATCGGCTACATCAACCTGTCCGGCGGCGTGGGCATCCCCTACCGCCCCGACCAGACCGAGAACGACATCATGGCCATCGGTGAGGGCGTGCGCCGGAAGTTTGAGGAGATCCTTGTGCCCGCAGGGATGGGCGATGTGGCCATCTTCACCGAGATGGGCCGCTTTATGATGGGCCCCTACGGCTGCCTGGTCACCAAGGCCATCCACGAAAAGCAGATCTACAAGGACTATATCGGTGTCGATGCAAGCGCCGTCGATTTGATTCGCCCTGCCATGTATGGCGCCTACCACCACATTACGGTGATGGGCCAGCCGGGTGGCGACGACAAGACCACAGCGCCCGTCACGGACACCTACGACATCACGGGCAATCTGTGCGAGAACAACGACAAGTTCGCCATCGACCGCGAGCTACCGCAGATCGACATGGGTGATGTGCTCGTGATCCACGATACCGGCGCGCATGGCTACTCCATGGGCTACAACTACAACGGGCGGTTGCGCTCCGCCGAGGTCCTGCTGCGTCCCGATGGCGCGGCCGACCTCATCCGCCGTGCCGAGCGCCCGGGCGATTATTTTGCCACGCTCGACGTGTTGCCGAGCGGCCGAGAGCTGCTGGCCAAGTCGCGCGCCGAAAGTGCCCGCCGTCGCGCCCAAGACGAGCGTCTGGCAGTCGCAGCTCAATGGAACAAACGCATCCAGATCGCGGAAGCGAAGGAGAAGAACATGGACATCCGCTTTCTTGAGTGCTCAATCGTAGCCCTTGTTACGCCGTTTAAAAAGGACGGCAGTGTCGACTTTGACGCGCTCGAGCGCCTTATCGATTTCCACTTGCAAAATGGCACCGACGCCATCCTCACCCTGGGCACCACCGGCGAGAGCGCCACGATGACCGATGACGAGGACAACTCCGTTGTCGCCGCAGTGGTCAAGCAAGTTGCAGGACGCGTCCCCGTCATCGCCGGCTCGGGCTCCAACTCCACGCAGACCATGCTCACCAAGTCGCTCACCTACCAGGGCCTGGGCGCCGACGGCCTGCTGCTCATTACCCCCTACTACAACAAGTCCAACGAAGAGGGCATCTATCAGCACTTTAAGACCGTCGCCGATGCCGTGGACATCCCCTGCATCCTGTACAACATCCCCGGCCGCTGCGGCTGCGGCATCAGCGAGCGCAACGTAGAGCGCTTGGCCGCGCACCCCAACATCATGGGGATCAAGGAAGCCTCGGGCAACGTCGCCTACGCGGCCAAGATTGCCCACCTGCTGTCCGACGACTTCCGCATGTACTCGGGCGAGGACGCCCTCACCGTGCCGCTCATGAGCCTGGGCGCTTCGGGCACCATCAGCGTGTGGGCCGACGTTCAGCCGCAGCTCGTGCACGACATGTGCCGCGCCTATCTGGACGGCGACGTGGAGCGCGCCCGCGATATCCAGATTGCCGGACAGCCGCTCATCAATGCCCTCTTTAGCGAGGTCAACCCCATCCCCGTTAAGGAAGCGCTCGCTCAGATGGGTATGATCGAGGCAAACTACCGCATGCCGCTGTGCCCCATGGCAGACGACACGCGCTCCGCACTTACCGATACTCTGAAGGGAGCTGGTCTGCTTGATTAAGACCGTCATTATGGGAACGGGCCGCATGGGCTCGCTCATCTGCACCACCGCCGAGGGCGTTGTCGACGCCGCCGGTCAGCCCGTTTTTGATATTGTCGCCCAGATCGGCTTCGACTTGTCCGAGCTCGAGAACGCCCCGGCAGCCGACGTCATCATCGACTTCTCAAACGTTGTGACCTTCGATGCCGTCGTCGCCTATGTCGAGCGCACGGGCGCGGCGTTGGTCTCGGGCACCACGGGCTATACGCCCGAGCAGATGGATCGCCTGCGCGAGCTGGGTCAGAACGCCCGCGTCATGCACTCTGGCAATTACTCCATCGGTATCGCAGCCCTGCGCCATCTGGTGGCACAGGCCACACGCGAGCTGCCCGGCTTTGACTGCGAAATCGTCGAGACACACCACAACCAAAAGGTCGACGCCCCCAGCGGCACTGCCAAGTTGTTGCTCGACGCCATCGTCGAAGCAGAGCCCGAGGCAGGCTACCACCCCGTCTATGGCCGCGAGGGCATGTGCGGTGCACGCGACCCCAAGGAGATCGGCATGCACTCGCTGCGCGGTGGCACTGTCGCCGGCATGCACGAAGTGAGTTTCTTTGGTCAAGACGAGGAGGTTACGCTCACGAACCGCGCCACGAGCCGTCAGATCTTTGTCAACGGCGCCCTGGCAGCCGCGCAGAAGCTCGTCACCCATGAGCCTGGCTTCTATACGTTCGACCAGATCATGTTTGCCTAACCAGGTATCAACCGGATTCACCCAAAGGAGAGACAGCAAATGAGCAACGCAGCCGAGATGGATGCACAGGAGATTATCAACTACATCGCCACCGCGCCCAAGAAAACGCCCGTCAAACTGTACGTGCGCGAAAAGCCGGGCATGAAGGTCCAGTGGGGCAATGCGCACGTCTACGGCGGTCGTCGTGGCAAGACCGTCTTTGGTGACTGGGACGAGCTTAAGGTCATCCTGGACGCCAATGCCGATTCCATCGATTACTACGACGTTGAAAACGATTGCCGCAACTCCGCCGTGCCCACGCTCGACCTTAAGGGTATCAACGCCCGCATCGAGCCGGGCGCGATCATCCGCGACCGCGTCGAGATCGGCGATCGCGCCGTCATCATGATGGGCGCCATCATCAACATCGGCTCCGTTATCGGCGAGGGTTCCATGATCGATATGGGCGCCGTGCTGGGCGGTCGCGCCACCGTGGGCAAGAACTGCCACATCGGCGCCGGCACCGTGTTGGCGGGCGTCGTGGAGCCCGCGAGCGCCACGCCTGTCATCATCGAGGACGATGTCATGATCGGCGCCAACGCCGTGGTCCTGGAAGGCGTGCGCGTGGGCAAGGGCGCTGTTGTCGCCGCCGGCGCCGTGTGCGTCGAGGACGTCCCCGCCGGCGCCGTCGTGGCCGGTGTCCCCGCCCGCGTCATCAAGATGCGCGACGAGAAGACCGACAGCAAGACCGGTCTCGAGGAAGGCCTGCGCCAGCTTTAATAGTTACGCGGTTTTGACAAACCGCGTTTTCGCTGACTCATGCTCAACCTGTGGGGCAATTCATCCCCAAACAAGAAGGCCGAAGCCCCAAGGAGCTTCGGCCTTTGCTTTCTCGCTGTAGACGTAACGCAACTTATCGATTCTCGATGCTGCCGATATTTTTGAGCTCGATGGAGATGAGGCCGTTGGGCTCGTTGACGAACTCGATGTACTCGGAATTCGAACCCATCTCGGCCGGGAAGCTGATCTCGATGCCCGTATCGGTACGAATCTTGTGATTGCGCACGGCCGCGCGCTCGACCTGCTTGCGCTCCACAGGAACGCGCTCGGGAACCTACTCCTCGGTCAGTGCCGCGCGCACACTCTCTTTGATGACCGGCTCGTCCTCAAAGACTTCGTCGACGATATCCCAAGGCGGCAGCTCCTCGTCATCCTCGACCTTCTCGGCAACGGCAGCCTTAACCTTGGCGAGCGCTACGGCCGTATTGTTTTTTATGATATGGGGTACTTCGTGTTCTACACGCGTCACGGTGTCGATGACCTCCTTGCCCGATACGCCCGTGTCGCACTGCAGCAGGCCATCGGGGATAAGCATACGGTCCTCGCCGGCAATCTTGCGCTTCTTGTCCACGTAGCCGATCTCCATGGTACTCGCGCGCACGATGGCATAGCTCGGCACCTTTTGCGAGGGGTTTGGCAGAATGGCGTAGTGGCGCGCGATGTCGTTGCGCACCTCCCCCTCCTCGCGGCCCACCTCGTGCATAAAAGCCTGCTTGGAGCCCAGCAGCATCACGGCAAACCAGCGGGCATCCTCATCGTCGTCAAAATCAGCCACGAGCACATCGGTAGACTCGGCTTTCTCGGCTTTGGTGAGCTCGGAGGAGATAAACTCCGCAATCTGCTGCGACAGGTCCACGAACTCGCGCTCGCCAAAGAAATAGCCCTTGAGCTCACCACCAAACGCAGAGTTCTCGGCAAACGTGGCGCGTTTGTAGTCGGCCGAGGTACGAGCGCGCCGCAGGTGCGTGGTTACGAAATTACGCACGGTGCGGCTCTCGATATCCAACTCGCGCTGGCTCATAACGTTGACGGCAGAGTCAAAGTCCAGGATATGCAGAATCGCGTGATTGATTTTCATATACGGCATTCCGTTCTAGATCGATTTCGGCACGAACCAGTATAGCGGTCGAGCCCGCCCCAGACGCATCGAAGGCAGGTTGCTTTGCACCAATGGCTAGCGCAGGAGCTCGGACTGCCAAGCCTCGAGCTGTTCTGCCAAGCTCTTGCCGGCAGCGGGCATGTCGATCTGGGGACGTTTGGGCAGAAGCGCACATTTTAGGATTGCCGCGATGGTCTGCGAGACAAAGCGTCGCGTATCCTTGTCAAAGCCTTGCGCAGCCTGGAGCATCACGGGCAGGCTCTCGCGCAGATTCCCAGCGATATCCGCAAACCGCTCAGCACCCGTAGCCTCAAACACGGAGAACAACGCATCTACAAAACGCTCGCGCTCGCCAGGTGACACTGCAAGCAGCATCTCGCGAATGGAGCCATCAACATATCGAGCACCGGCGGACAGGCGCTCACAGTACACGAAGTCGCGACCATCAACCACCCAGCTAAAGGGATTGTGCTGCAGCAGGCTGAACTCGGTGCTCTCAACGATGGCATAGTCCTCTTGTGTCTCGAACATCATGCCAAAGATCGACGACCGAGGTAGCGTCTTGTCGATTCGACCGGATAGGTCGGCGAAGGCGTTGCCGCTCAGAAACTCCTCGACGAAGCCCGGACCATCATGGGAATACGCCCGTTCGATTCGCTCACGGGCGACATCGGGGCACATCGCCGCACCGTACACCGCAAGGTTTCCACCCTTGGAATGACCTCCGCACAAAAGCGGCCCGTCGATCGCATCCGCCGCCTCGTCCACATAACGCGCCGCGGATTCCTGGGCCGGCACAGGACACCGGAACGCCATGTTAAAGTCCTCTTTCCAGCCCACAATCGTGCTGTCGGTCCCCCGGAAGGAAAGATAACTAAACCCCGCCGGAAACCGGAACGCCATAGCTGCAAACTGCTCTGTCGCCACCACATCGCTCACGGCACGATAGCCGCAAACGTGCACGCCACGGTAGCGAGGGCTTGCTGCCACGGCCTCCAACAAGGCGCGGCTCCCCTCTGGATTCCACAAATCGCCAATCATGTCCTGGTAGCACTCGGCACGCAGTAACTCACGCACTTCCAGCCCCTGCCAACCGGCCAGTTCCGCCATATCACCCGGCAAACGCAAATAGGACAACCACGCAAAGACCAGGCTATCCACCGCGCAGAACGGCCGCTCCTCAAACGGATCAAACGCCGTCTGGGCATAGGTCAAAAAATTAGGCGAATCCGACATGGCCCTCCCATCAACTATGGTGCATTGGGGTGGTGCAAAGTAACCTGACCCCCTCGCACCAAAAAGGCGCCCGGACCGTGTGGCCCGGACGCCTTTCATTGTAGCCTGTTGCCCAAAAGAGCTTGATTTAGCAGGAGAAGTCGACGCTGTCGATGATGTCCTTGAGGGCCTTGGCGGAGGCGGTGAGCTCATGCTGCTCGTCATCGTTCAGCGGCACGGGAACGCGGCAGACGACGCCGTCGCGGCCAACGACGGTCGGCATAGAGATGGCAAGATCGGACAGGCCATACTCGCCCATGAGAGAGGAGACAGGCAGAACGGTCTGTTCATCGCGCATGACGGCAGTGCAGATGCGCTTGACGGCCATGGCGACGCCGTAGTAGGTGGCGTGCTTCTTCTCGATGATGGTGTAGGCGGAGTTCTTGACGTCCTCGGCGATGCGCTTCTCGGCAGCCTCATGCTCCAGGTGGCCGTGAAGCTCGCAGAAGGTGTTCAGCGGCACGCCGGCAACCTGAGCGCTGGACCAAGCGACAAACTCGGAGTCGCCGTGCTCGCCCATGACATAGGCCTGGACATCGCGCGGGTCAACCTCGACGTGGGCACCAAGCATCTGCTGCAGGCGGCCAGTGTCGAGCACGGTGCCGGAGCCGATGACATGGCCCTCGGGCAGGCCAGACATCTTGATGGCGGCGTAGGTCAGAACATCGACCGGGTTGGAGACGATTAGCAGAATGCCGTCGAAGCCAGACTTCTTAATCTCGGGGATAATGGACTTAAAGATGTTGACGTTCTTGTTGACCAGGTCCAGACGGGTCTCACCGGGCTTCTGGGCAGCGCCAGCGGTGACGACGATCATGGCGGCGTCGGCGACATCGGAATAATCGCCGGCGTAGATCTTCATCGGCTCGGCAAACGTCATGCCGTGCGCGATATCCAGAGCCTCACCCTCGGCGCGGTTCTTGTCCACGTCGATGAGGACCATCTCGGAGAACAGACCACTCTGCATCAGTGCGAACGCCGAAGACGAACCGACGAAACCGCAGCCGACAATAGCGACCTTCTTCTCGTTAACCATTAGAAACTCCCATCTCTCTCCACAAACAAGCCGCCCGGGAACGACCCGAGCGGCTTGTCGTAATCCCAATACATCCAATCGGGACTTTGATTATGCTCCTATTCGCAGCCAAAAATCGACCGTTTACCGAAATTGTTTGCAGAATTCGTAAAATAACTGCACGAAATCGGTTTCGAGCTATTGACGAGTCGAAATAGGTTTCTAATACAGGCCCGCCTCGCGAATGGCCTCGACAGCCAAAGCGATCTGATCGGGCGGCAGGACCAGCGCCATGCGCACGTGCCCCTCGCCCGAAGGGCCAAAGCTCGCGCCCGGCGTCACCACAACGCCGGCCTTCTCCATGAGCTCCTCGCAAAACGCCATGGAATCGATGCAACCACCCGGAAGCTAGACACACAAAAAAAAAGAGCAAAGCGCATTAGGAAGCTCCCACCCCAGGACCACAATCACAGAAAACCGAG
>CAJMPM010000057.1 GCA_905215225.1 uncultured bacterium | reverse complement strand
AGTTCGCCGGTTTCGCCGTGCACCTGTGCCGCGAGTAGCGCACAAGCTGTCATAGCTAGCAAAAAGGGATAGGGCTGCGTGGCCCTATCCCTTTATTTATGCCGAGGGGCTTCCTACCGCGGCAGGCGAATCGTAAAGCGGCTGCCGACGCCCTCGACCGAGGTCACGCCAATGACACCGCCATGGCTATCGACGATCCACTTGGCAATGGCAAGCCCCAGACCCGAGCCCTGCGCGCCGGCATCGCGCGCGTTGTCGGCGCGGTAGAACCGCTCGAACGCGTGAGCTGCGGATTCCTGGTTCATGCCGATGCCCTCGTCCTCAACACTTATGTCGATCGTGTCCGCGCCCGCATCCGGTGTTATGCCAAATGTGACGGTCGTTCCCGCATCCGAGTACTTGGCGGCGTTTTGCACGATCACGCGCAGAGCCTGCTTCACGAGCGCCACGTCGACAGATGCGTCGCAGCGCGGGTCGTTGGCAAGCGTGGTGTCGTACGCCAGTCGATACGTGTGCTCGGTATCGATCATCTGCGATTCTTCGCATACCTCGCTGACCAGTGCAGCCAAGTTGGTATGCGCGCGCCGCAGGACCGTGCGCCCGGCATCGCCGCGCGCCAAAAACAGCAGCTGCTCCACAAGCTCTTGCATGTGCTCGCTTTCGGCTTTAAGGGACGCGATGGATTCCGCCAGCACGTCCGGGTCGTCCTTACCCCAGCGGTCGAGCATGTTCACGTAGCCCTGAATCACCGCGATGGGCGTGCGCAGCTCGTGGCTTGCATCGTTGACAAAGCGCATCTGCTGCAGCTTGGCCTCTTGCATCTGGCGCAGCAGGCGGTTGAGTGCGACCTCGATGCTTGCCAGGTCGGCGTCGCCGGTGGTGACGCTCGGCGAGTCGACCCTTGCGCGCTCGATGGCCCGCTCCAGCGTTTCCATCTTGCCGCCGGAGAGCTGCATACGGCCGAGCTCGTCCACGCGCAAGGCCAGGTCGTTGAGCGGCGCCATGGTGCGGCGCACGCGCCTCGCGCCGCCGAGCATGTTGAGCACGCTGATGACCTGCCAACCCACAACGACAAGGTAGAGAGGCCATAGCGTGACGAGGTCCTGCGCGAGGGGGAAGGTCTTGCTGGTGCGCGCAAGCTCGACGGTATAGGTGAGCGTTGTCAGGTCCCAGCCGCGCGCGGGCGTCAGCGACATGCCGTGAACGGTGGCGCCGGGAATCCAGCCTGCGGTAAACGCGCTGTCGGGCAGCGTCTGGTTGTATCCATAGACGAGGATCGCCGCCGCAATCACCACCAGCAACAGATCGAGCCAGACGTAGCTCATCAGGCGGCGCCACATATAGCTCCAGTTGATGGCGCGGGCGATGGAGGTGACGCGCTTGGCCTCGGCGTTACGTGCGGCAGACATAGCCCACCCCGCGCACGGTCTGGATGATGCGGGCACCGCCGGCGTCCTCGATCTTGGCGCGCAGGTGCGCAATGTGCACGTCGACGTTGTTGGTGTCGCCCAAGTATTCGTAGCCCAACGCCTCGTGCGCGATGCGCTCGCGCGTGAGTACGGTCTCGGCGTGCGCCATAAGCAGGGCGAGGACGTCGAACTCGCGAGCCGTGAGCGCGATGGGCGAGCCGCCGACCGTGACTTCGCGGCGGTCGAGATCGAGTACGACCGAGCTCACGGCGAGCGTGGCGGGGGAGGGCGAAGTGGAAGCCTGGGTCGAGTCGCTGACCGAGGGTATCGCAGCGGCGCCGCCACCCGCGCCACCTGCCGCGCCCGCCCCAGTCCCGGCGCCGCCAACGCCCGAAGCCGCCCGCACGGCCTCCGAGCGCTTTAGCGCCACGCGGATCCGTGCGAACAGCTCCTCGATCGCAAACGGCTTGGTCAAGTAATCGTCGGCGCCGGCATCGAGCCCGGCAACCTTATCCATCACGGCATCGCGCGCGGTGACCATAATCACCGGCACATCCTTGTGTTTGCGGACACGCCGCAAGACCTCCATGCCGTTGAGTAGCGGCAACAGCACGTCGAGCAGAATCAGATCGTAGTCGCGCTCCAGCGCCAGGTCCACGGCGGTGCGGCCGTCGGCGGCGTGCTCCACCTGGTAGTCCTCGTGCTCCAGCTCGAGCGTCACAAAGCGGGCGATTTTCTCCTCGTCCTCTACGATCAGGATTCGTGCCATACGTGCCCCCGTCTGCGATTACTTGTCGTCGTTCAGATTTTGCTTGATGTCGTCCGCGGCATCGGCGGCGTGATTCATAAGGTTGTTGATGCTGCCGGGCACGTCGCCGTCGCTATCGATGCGTTAGCGCATGCCAAAGAACAGGCCAAGCAGCTTCAGCCAAATCGTGGCGCCCCAGGCGAACAGCGCGACGATGGGAATCAGGATGGGGATGTTGAGGATGATCGCATCGCGGCGCGTGGCGATAAACTTGGTGTCCAGGCTCAGGCGGAAGAGCTTTTTGAGGTACTCCCACACGCTGTCCATCTTCTTGGAGAAGTCGGTCTTTTCGCTCGACTTCTCGTAGGCGGCCTGCGCGGCGACCATCTCGGCCGAGGGCTCATCGACTGGCGCGGACTCGGTGGCGGCGTGCGCCGATGTGGTCTGCGTCTTGCCCTGCGACTCGAGCCTAATGATGGCGGCCATAACGTTGCCGTCGGCGGCGTCGAGCGCGGCCTTGGCATCGGTGTAGCTCACGTTGCACTTGGTGCGGATGGTTTCAACTTTTTCGAGGTCGTCCATGACCTGTCCTTTCGTTCGATGGGCGCGACGCCGGGCGATCTGCCCGGGCGCGAGCGTTGCGTTCGGCGGTCTGCGTTGCGCGGCGCCGCCCCGCCCTTGGTCGAACTCTATAGTGCAGGTTATAGATTAAGCGATTCTTGAGCCAAGATTAATGTTGGATGAGTTTTTGGGTGTGCAGGCGGAGGGTCATTATTAGTGGCTGGCGGCGAGGTCTAATACTTTCCCGAGAAGTGAACGAGTCTAATCGGACCCCCGAAGCATCGACACTTTGAGGGCGCCGTTTCCTGCAGTTTTGAAGCTGAAATCCTGCGATTTTGCCGCCGAAAAATGCGGATGCTTCGGGGGTCCAAAAACAGCCGTTCACTTCTCGGAAAAGTATTAGACCTGGATAGCGGGGGATAGCGGGCCGGTAGCAAACCGGCGGCAGGAGCTGGTCCTGCCGCCGGCTTGGGACGCTGACGCTGACGATTGTTACTGGCCGGCTTGTTCGAGCGCCTCGGCGACTGTGTTATTTGCGACCTCGAGGTTGCGCTGGGCTTGGGCGACAGCGGCCTCGGCTTGCTTTTTTGCCTTTACGACCTCGGCAAAGCGATTGATAGACTCGCTGTACTCGCGCGTGCGCGGGTCAAGCGCCGGCGGGACTTCGATTTCGAGCAGGTCGGAGGGGCGGACGGCGCGGGTGTATTGGCTCTCAGACAGCACTTGCATAACCTTGGATCCATGGCCGTCGGTGAGGTACGCCGCGACCATTTCCGAATACACCATGCGTTCCTCGTCGGTCATCGTTGGAACCGCCGGGCGAATAGCGGTGGTGTTATGCGAGGCGACCAGATGCTGCTTTGCGTCGTTGACGCCAACCACAAGTAGGTTGGATGCGCCATAGCGGCCGAGCATACGAGGCATGATGATGTCGCCCGGGCGAAGCTCGTAGCGATCCAAGATGCTTGGATTTACCTTTACGGGTTCCGAATCGGGCTCCGAGGCGCCTTCGGCAACATCTCGGGGCAGCAGATAACCGTTGCGGAAGTCCTGCGATGAAATGCGGCGCACCTCGACTGCGTCAATGTCGTCCGAGGTGGTGCTGTCTCGGGGCATAAACGGCACCACGCGCATAAAGCTGTCACCAAGCGTCGCGCTGTAGTTTTGGGCGATGGCGATGAGCTCGACTCTGCCTTTAGAGAGCGCCGCATGATGCTGCAGCAGCTTGCGCGTTTCAACTGCGGTGGTGTGGATATCCAGCGTTTTGCCCGAGTCAAACTCGACGCTACCCCAGTTAGCGGAGAAGTTCAGAGAAAGGTCGGGGTAGTTAATCTCGTCGGGAAAACGAAAACGAGGCAAATGTTCCACGGCGTTATGGAACGAAACAGTGCGATTACCCACTGACAGCACGACCAGTGCGCACATACAGTTTGCACTCGGCTCGGTGAGCGATGGGTATAGAACGCGTTCGATGAGCCCCTCGCGCAACAGAATCGTGCGTACCTGCTCGGCATTGTCCAATAATCCGAGCGGTAGTAGCACGGCAGCACGAGTTCGACCGGAGAGGGCTAGTGCGTATAGGCACCAGAGATAAGCCTCCCAGTCACAAAAGTCCAGATAACCAGGCTCTAGCTCATTAATGAGCGCCTCGCATACGCTGTTCATCTTTACGCGCGACGTCGTGCAAAGGCTGGGGGAGGACGCACTCGCCAATGTGCTTCCGTGGGAATTGATCCTGATGGATGATGAGTCCGCGAGCGAAATGCTGGGCTTTCGCGTATGGCTCGGCGGCGAGTGGGACCTGTGCGAACGCTATCGCTTTATGGCTGTGGTGTGCGTTCGCATGCTGAACAACATCCGGGCGCAAAAGGAGCTGCGCAAGTTCCTCGAGCAGGGCGATGCGGCCTGCGATCTGGACGAGGACGATGTAGTTGAGGGCATTCGCCGCGACGTGCTGTCTCCCGAGGAAGTGATCGACGCCAAACTCGGCGGCTATTGGGATGCGAGTTTGGGACTCAACCTGCCTTGGAAGGACGAGCATCGGCAGACTTGCACGCGGATCGACAGGACCATCGATGACTTGTTTGGCGAGGAAACGAAGCGCTGGGCTGTGGAGCTTGGGAAGAAGCTCGAGCGCGGGTATGAGGAGCGCGGGGGAGTGCCGTTATGTGAACCATTCACCGACGAATGAGAAAAAGTAGCGAGTGCGGTCCCCCGCGGGATTATCCTGGACCTATTACGTGAGCGGTGCGCGGGCGAGGAGCAAACATGGCAGGTCGTGGAGACAAATGGTCGAGGGAGGAAACCCTTGCGGCTCTGTTTTTTGTACCTCGCCCTACCATCAAAAAAGTTGATGATACAAGCGAGGATGTCCAGGCGTTAGCTAAGGCCATTGGCAGAACGCCGGGTGCAGTTGCTCTAAAAATCTGGAATCTTGCATCTTTCGATGAGCGTCGACGCGCTCGCGGCAAGGTTGGAATGACCCATGCGAGCAAAATGGACAAGATGGTTTGGGCTGAGTATTCCTCTGCTGGTGATGAGCTCGTCGAGGAAGCGACCGAGGTTTTCCTCAATTGTTTCGATTTTGAAGAACCGCTAAGCGATGAGTTGAAAGAGATGATTGGCTTTGATTTGCCAGAGGGCAAAGAGCGCGAAGCAATCGTTTCGATGCGGGTGAACCAGGAGTTCTTTCGAAATACCTTGCTCGTCAATTACGATTCAAGATGCTGCTTGACGGGGCTATCAAACAAGGCTCTGTTGGTTGCTAGCCATATCAAGCCCTGGATAGTCTCTGATCCAAAAACGGAGCGACTCGCCCCATACAACGGATTGCTCCTGAACGCGTTACACGATAAGGCGTTCGATCGGGGATTAATCACCATTACGAAGGACCTAAAGATAGTGGTATCCGGTGTGGTCGGGCACGAAACGCCCGAGGATGAGTATTTGTGGCGCTACAACGGAGAGCCGATTACGCTTCCGAAGCGATTTGCCCCACGAGCTGAGTTTATTGAATACCACAACGATATGGTGTTTAAGGGGTAATTGGACTATCTCCCGACCAAACGAGGATTCGGATTGGTTTGCTGGAGGGGAATGGCTATGTCGGGTTCCCGTATTCCCGAGGTCGTGGAGGTTGCTTCGTTGCCTGTTCGGAGTACGGCAATGAGGTCCCGGATTCGCTGGAGCAACTCATCAAAAGTAACTTCAGTCACATCGCTGAGGTTATTCCGATAATGCTCAAAGGTAGCTTTTTTGCCCGCGGTGTCGAGTTCAGAGATCTTCCCTATGACTACAACGCATTTTGGGGAAAGGGCCTCAAAGTGAGAAGACGAGCGCCCGTTGACCATGTAGTACTCCTTCGTGAGCGTGTCCCGGTAGTTAAGCACTTGGTTCACTGCTCCGCTCATGTGTGAGGTCAAGGAATAAACGGCGTTCTCGGGCTCTTTCCCCCTGTATATTGTGCCGAGCAGGGTTGTCAGAGGAGTCTTGATCTCGATGAGTGTGACATTGCTAGTTAGCGCATTCTGGTAGAGGAAATCGCAGATATTGCCACCGGAATTATCGATCGCCTTGCCTCCGACATACGCCTTGCCTTGGAGAAGTGTGCATGGGGCGGAGAATACCTGCGACAGTATCCATTGGTGGTCGGTGAATATTCTCTGCCAGTACTCCTCGTTGCCGTTACCGAGGTTCTCGGCAATCTCCTTTTCGGCCTTTTCGAGCTGGGCGAGACTCAGACTGACCGTGAAGTCATCGAGATGTCCCTTTTCCAGCTCGGAGAATATCTCGCTCAGTTGCTCGCGGGTCGTCCCCTGGGTCATGAGCCGAATCATCTCTTTGACGAGTTCGAAATTATTGCCACCTGCAAGTAGCCTGGTTTCGGAGGGATTCTCGCGCATCATCTTAAGGAGTGAGCTTACGGAGCGGTCAAGGGGGACATACGTTGTGCTGCCGCCTTGAACTCCTCCACTCTCCTGCTGGATTCGGTAGCGAGCATCAAGCGCCTCGTACAGGCGACGGGTCTCTCCGGTGTCTAAAGTGAGTTCGAGCCAATCGCCGTTGAAGCCTTTTCTCTGGAGCATGCCCCTTGAAACGGGGCCCAGTTCGGTTTCAGCCGAGTCTGAGGGAAAAGAAGCATCTCCTTTCCTCTTTCGTTCGTAGACGAATTTGCCCTCAACACAATGAGAGGGGTCCTTCGGATTGTCTACGTTGGTCGCGAGGAACCGGTACCTCACCCTGTCCGTTGTTTCTGTCAACTCAACGGGGTCGGATTTTGCCGTGTATCGAGAGGTCGAGACCATGTTGATGGCCCCGTCAATAGCACTTGAAGGATTGGGATAGTGCGTGCCATCCCAATCAAGCGCGTCCCCGAAACTAATGTGCCCCATCCAGGCTCCCTTCGCACATCCTCTGAATCAGCCCCTCGTCCGCCAGTCTTCCTGCCAGATAGCAGTCGAACACGTAGTCCGCGGGCAGAGCCCACATCTCCACCCCGTCCGTGAGGGGCGGCTCAGGCTTCCCGAAGACGCCTGGGAAGCGCACCCTGCCCATGAGCCTCGCCTCGACCTCGTGGGTCGGCACCAGGAAGACATTCGCCACGGAGGAGAACCCGTTGTCCCGGACGAAGCCCCCGTAGGCGCTCTGGTAGAGCACCTGCTTCGTCACGGACTCGACGCCCGGCACGCGCTTGGCGGTGCCGGGGCGCAGCGGCGGCGCGTAGTACTTCGCGTCGTAGATGCAGAACGCCCTGCCGCCAGCGCCGTCTCCATGGATGCCTATGACGTCGGGGATCAGCGTGTTCACGTCCCCGCAGCCCGCACCGCCGGCGTCCGTCCACTCCGGCCTCGGGATGATGCCCAGAAGCGTCTCCGCGCCGCGCTGGCGCCAGTCCTCGGCGAGCGGAAGCCCCAGCGAGTCTATGCGGTCGGCGAGCCTGTCCCCGAAGGCGGTCTTGCATGCCAGTTCCCACGCGTGGTAGAAGGACGAAGTGCCCAGGCAGAATTCCTCCTCGGGGCTCTCATACTCCTCGGAGGGGTTCAGGTAGCGCAGCAGCATGTCGATGACGCCCTGCTTCCACGTCACGACCTGCACAGAGCGCTCCTGCTCCAGGCGGTAGGTTAGTGCCTCGGCGTCACCCAGGTCCTCCAGTTCCTCGCCGGAGAGGTCGACCGGGGCGAGTCCCAGCAGCTCGTCCAGGCCCCAGCGACGCAGGTCCTCGGAGCAGCGAGTCAGCACGCACCGGTGGAGGCGCGTCACCAGGTCGGCCGCGTCGCGGGAGGTGTCGCGCGTCTTAAGGTCGAAGTAGACTGGCGTATCACCGTCCATGAAGGGCTGGTTCTGCGCGATGGTCCTGTCCCAGGCAATCTCGCCCGTCCCATTGTCGCGGACCACGCGAACGTAGTTGGAGTAGACGCCGTTCTCCTCGTAGGAGCCGAGCAGCGCCAGCATGAGCGAGAGAGGCCCACCGTCCTCGTCGGCGTCCGGTAGCGCCGCGCCGACGCCCGAAAGCCCACCGGAGCTCTTGCGCAGCACGCGGAACACCTGGGCGAGCTCCGCCTCCGAGGGACGCGTCCCCTTTGGGAAGTACTTCGGGTAGGCGCAGATGAGGATCCCACGCCAGCGCGCGAGGCCAACCCACGTGAACTGGTACTTGCCGAGGGCGGCGCGCTCCTCGTCGGCGTCGTCCCCCTCGGGGGCGGCGTCGCTCCTGC
>CAJMPM010000056.1 GCA_905215225.1 uncultured bacterium | reverse complement strand
GAACTTATACGTCTTCTTCTCCTCAGCCATGATGTTCTCCTCTCGAACGTGACTGCTGGTGTACTTGCTTATCAGTATATATTCTCAATAATATTATGCAAGTAGTTTTGCAGCATTTCTACCCTTGGTACGAAGACGCCTTGGGCGGCGTCTTGCCCTTCAGCACCTTGTGGTAGTAGTCATAGGTCAACGGAGTCTCGCCGCTCAGACGCTCGGCATCTTCGACCTCGCCAATAAAGAGCAGATGTGTACCCACGTCAACAGTGTCGATCAAACGGCAGCTAAACAAGGCCGCCGCATGCTCGGGAACATAGGGCATGCCCAGTGCAGTCTCGCGCGTCTCGTACTTAGCAAATTTGTCATAGTCGCTGCTGGTACGGAATCCAAAGTTGCCAATGTAGAGCATATCGGCCGTCTGATCGATCACGGTCAGCGCAAAGGCCTTAGCAGACGCAATAACACCAGACGTGACATTTTCCTTGTTCACGGCAACCGAAATGCGCGGCGGCATGGACGTCACCTGCACCGCAGTGTTGATGACGCAGCCGGCGCGCAGCCCGTCTGCCGCAGCGCTCACCACGTACAGGCCACTCGGCATGGTAAAGAACGCAGTTTTGTCCATAACGATCACTCCCCTAGCTCGGGTTGGAACCTCATGGATGTATGTACCCACAAAAAAGGCGGCACCCATAACGGACGCCGCCTTTGAGACATATGTGTCAGAACAGAAAGAAAGATGAGACGCCCGCAGTTGCGGTGAAATAGGGACTGAATAGCCCCTCAAACAGGCAAAACAGTCCGTATTCCACCGCAACTTATACAGAGTGCCTAGCGATTACGTTCCTTGAGGGCACGGTCGATCTCGCGCTGGACATCGCGCTTGGCCATATCCTCGCGCTTGTCGTAAAGTTTCTTGCCGCGGCCTAGGCCCAGCAGCAGTTTTACGCGGCCGTCGGTATTAAAGTACAGCTCCAGCGGCACCAGGGCATAGCCGCGATTACGTAGCATACCGTCAAGAAAGTCAATCTCCTTGCGATGAAGCAGCAGACGACGACGGCGATCTGGGGCGCGGTTCCACACGCCACCATGGCTATAAGGGTGGATATGCAGTCCGACGAGCCAGCACTCGCCGCCACGAATCAGCGCAAAAGTGTCAGTGATCTGACAGGCGCGCTCGCGAATCGACTTGACCTCGGTGCCGCTCAGCTCAATACCGCACTCAAACGTCTCATCGATAAAGTACTCGTGATGTGCCGAGCGATTCTTGGAAATGAGCTTGCGTTCGCGCTTACTGGGCATCGCCGGCCTCCTTGGCGCCATCGGAACCTTTGCCCGTAGCTTCGCGCTTTGCCTTGCGCTCGGCATTGAGCTCGGCATCGCTCTCGCGCACCAGTTTAATAATCGCCGCGCAGGCCTCCTCGCCCACCAAGTCGCGAGCACGCACCGTCAGGCGCGTCGCCTCCTGCTTGTCGCCGTCGCTTGCAGCATCGGTCGCGCACATAATCAGGCAGATGGCAATCTCGGCCGAAGGCGAGGTCGGAACGCCCTGCAGGGCCAGTTCACCCATCACGTGGTCATCGCTCTCGTCGGTGGCATCGGGATAGGCAGTATGGATCTTGTTGAGCAGGCGCGTCGTATGCGCATCGTTGGGCGCCAGGCGCAGCGCCAGACGCGCGCAGCCCACGGCAGCCGAAACGTTCTCGGTCTCGGGCTCCAAGAAGTACTGACCTAGATTGGCGTAAGCGCGGGCGGCGCACTTGCCATCGCTCGCGCGCTCTAGCACCGAAAACGAAAGCGATGCCCACTCCTGCTTGTCCTCGAGCGCACGGAACAGCTCGGCCAGATCCAGGCGGTAGTTGCAGTTCATGGGGTCCCAGCGCACGGCCTGCATCAAGGCGTTGCGAGCACTCACATAATCCTGCTGGCGAATGTAGGCATACGCCATGGCGGAATACAGGCGATCAAAAGGCACCTCGACCTGCACCAGCTCGCGCGGATCCTTTTCCACGCGGCGGTAGGCCAGACGCTCAAACTTGCTATCGAAGCTAAAGTACTGGCGGTTCTCCTCCGTCTTGCACTCGGCATCGATATACTCCTCGGCGAGCTCCACCAGACGCTCCAGCAGCGGCGTCGCCGTAGCCAGGTCGCCCTGCGCCAGATAGTTCTCGGCATACGTGATGTCTTGCAAGCTGATGGGCAGATCCATGGCTACTCCTCGATCTGAGCGAAACACGGCAGACGCCGCATATACGGTCAATACACAAAACCCGGGTCTCTTGCGAGGCCCGGGCGTTCATTTTGTGGTAGCCCGTACCAGATTCGAACTGGTGATCTCCGCCTTGAGAGGGCGGCGTCCTAAACCGCTAGACGAACGGGCCATATGTAGCAAATGCAATGGCTGGGATGGAGGGAGTCGAACCCCCATTGACGGAACCAGAATCCGCTGTCCTGCCATTAGACGACATCCCAATGACTGCATCGCTGCGCTCGGCTGTGCCTTTGCGCAAGAAAGAAATATACGGGAAGTTCTACGGTGGCGCAAGCCCCATTTTTAACTTTTTTGAAAATCGGCCAATTTGCTCCGACCCATGAAGGACCTGTGAAGCCAAACCGCATGCAAGGGGCAAAATGCCGCAAGCGCACCGTAATTACCGTTAGCAGATTGCTGCATTCTGGTCGCCGTCAATAGTGACACAATCAGGATGCCAATTATCGCGCGGACATCGAGGCGACATGGATGATGAGCTTGATTACCTATGGGAGACCCTGGGCCTCGAGATATCCGCCAGACCTTGGCCCGACCGGGACAAAATCCACCCCACGCTCCGTCCCGCCATCACGGTGATGCAAGCGGAATACCGTCACGCCTCGTTTTTAATTATGCGGACGTCATGGCACGCGGCGCTCCCCGACCTCAAGCGCATCCAGGCGAGCCTCGTCAAGTTATCCGGCATGCCGACCGTCATATCCGAGACGCATCTGGGGCGACGACAGCGCGAACGCCTGCAGCAACAGCGGATTCCGTTCATCTGCCCCGGCATTCAGGCATATCAGCCCTTTAAGGGCGAAGAGTACTGGAGCGGCAAGCCCAACAAGCAAGTAAAGATCTACGACCCGCATAAGTGGGCACAGCTTGAGGACTGACCGGAGCGAACCCGCCGACGGAAAGTACACCCCAGAATCCCCATCCAAAACGGGATGCACTTTCCGCAGTTGCTACAGCAGCGCCTCGGCCCAGACCGCTTCCCTAAAGCCAGGAATCGCAAAATCATCGCCCACCAGCAGCGGACGCTTAACCAGCATACCGTCGGTCGCCAGCAGCTCATAGCATTCCTGATCCGTCATCCCCGCGTCCAGGCGCGCCTTCAGGCCAAGCTCTCGATACTTCATGCCCGACGAGTTAAAGAAGCGACGCACCGGCAGCCCCGAACGCGCAATCCAGGTCGCAAGTTCCTCAGCCGAAGGATTATCTGTAACAATATCGCGATCGACGTACTCAACCCCATGCTCGTCCAACCAGGCCTTGGCCTTTTTACACGTCGAGCATTTGGGATATTCAACAAACAGCACGGTCATGAGAATCCTCCAAATATAGATCGGCCAATGCGAGCACGCGACAAACGTGGTGCATTCGCGCAATGGGGCAATTGTAGTCCATGCGCCACACGCTAAACGAACCGCACCCCAAAGCCTCGCTTAACAAACGGCAGCAACTCCATCGCCTCGGGCGCAATATGGCCTACAACGTTCATGCGCTCGTCCCCGAGAAGGTCGACTCGTGCAATCTCAAGCTCGCCTTCGTAGCGCCCATAGCCGCTATTGCTGACGGCAATCGACCCCGCTTTTCGCGGCAGACCTGCACCGGCATCCGTCGGCACGGAATCCGGCTTAAGCGACGTACGCGACTCCTGAGACCTAAAAATAAGGGCGCTCGAATCGGGCCGATCGTGATGGACTTGACCCAACAAATAGGAGTATCCGGGGTCGAGCTGGCACGGCATGTCAACATACCCCGCGGAAATCTGGGCAAACTGCGCCCAACCCGCTTCGGAAAGATCGGGGTCGCCGACCAAAACAATGTCGCAATCGGCGCCATGTGCGAGCTCAAGCATGTTGAGGGCAACCTTTGACGCGCGACCGCGTTGCGCCTCGACCGTCGGCAGTCCCTCGAATACCGGCCCGCGAACGTTAGCATCACCCGGCACAAAAGCCATGATTTCGAATCCAAGCGCCGCAAGACGAAGATTCGTCCGAGCAACATCTTCAAGAGCTAAACCGGTATAAGGCTTGGGGTAAAAATTGTGGCAGGCGGCAAAACGAGTCACATCGGCGCCGGCTTCACGCCACGATGCGATTTCATCAGAACTCACCGTCGATGCATTGACCACAATGCGAAATACACCGGACAGCTCCGCGACCCGCTGGGCGCTAAAGCCATAGTCCAAACGAAGGTATTCCAACCCCAGATCGCGCAGCAACTCAATGCGCTCAAGCCCGAGCAAATCGCACGTGCGCGGCCCCACATCGGCAATGAGCGCAATGCCGCGGGCGGAAAGCAGCGACAGCACATGACGGACCTTATCGGCATACGCCGCTCCCCCATCCTCGGGAATATGCAGCGAGGTGAACGCATAGCGCGCACCCGCCGCGGCACCATGTTCAATCGTCCGCTCGATATCCTGCAGGGGACTGGAAAGATAGACAGAAATACCCGTTCTCACGCTTCGATTCTCCTTTAAAAAAGGCCGGCGGAGCAGTTAGCCCCGCCGGCACAACCATAGCATCAAGAGATCTGCGGCACGTCATGACGCTCGAATGACATAGCGCGCAGCATCAGGCTACTCGCCAAAGAACTCGTTGATCTTCTGCTCGTCGACGCCAAAGAACCACGTCAGGACAAAGCCGGCGGCATAGGCAAGCAGCATAGCGGCAACGTAGCCGAGCTGCTGGCCAGGAACAACGATCAGTAGGCCAAACAGACCGGAAACGCCCTGAGAAACCGTGCCGATGTGAAGCAGCGCCGCGAGCGCGCCGCCAAATCCGGCACCCAGGCAGGCCGTCACAAACGGGCGGACAAGCGGCAGCGTAACGGCATACATCAGAGGCTCGCCAACGCCCAGGATGCCATCGGGGATGGACTCGGCGACGTACTTCTTGAGCTTGGCGTTCTTGGTCTTAAAGTACAGCGCCAAACCGGCACCGACCTGGCCGCCGCCAGCCATCATAAGGATGGGAAGCAGGTAATTGATACCCTTGGTAGCGCCGTCGGGATCGTTGAGCATAGCGTGGATCGGCGTGAGCGCCTGATGCAGGCCGACGGACACCAGCGGCAAGAAGCCTGCCGACAGGATATAGCCGCCCAGGACGCCCAGCTTCTCGAAGATAAAGGTGAGGACGCTAAAGATAGCAGTCGTCAGCCATGCGCCAACCGGCTGGATGACGAGCATCAGAGCAAAGGCGCCGATGATGAGCACCAGCAGCGGGGACAAGAACGTGTCGAGTGCGTTGGGCATAACCTTGCGAATCTGACGCTCCATCCAGGCAACATATGCGCCAGCGATGATAGCCGCGATCATGCCGCCCGCTGCGGGGTTGTACTGCGCATTGGTGAGCGGCAGCAGAATGGCAGTGGCAGGATCAGCAGCGCCAGGCGCAAGCAGGGGCATGGCACTGTTGGCGATACACATCATGCCGGCGATACCGCCCAGCGCAGCGGATCCACCAAACTCGCGTGCCGCGTTATAGCCCACCAAGATGGGCAGATAGGCAAACAGGGCCCAGCCCATGGAACGAATGCCCTGGTACCACCACTCGCCTGCAAGCGCGCCTGCCGTCGAGACGTTAATGACGTTGCAGATACCGTTGATGAGGCCAGCCGCAATGATGCCGGGAAGCAGGGCGACGAAGACATTGGAAATCTTCTTGAGGAAGGCCTGAACCGGCTTGGACTCGTACTTGGCCTTCTGCGCGGCCTTGTTTGTGGCCGCAGCGTCAACCACACTCTCGTCGGCAACGCCTTTCGCAAGGCCGGTGAGCTTGGAGAATTCCTCGAGCACCTTATTCACCTTGCCCGGACCCAGCACGATCTGCATCGTGTCGTCCTCGACCAGGCCCATCACGCCGTCGAGTGCCTTAATACCCTCCGTGTCGACGTTGCCCGTATCTTTGACGGTCACGCGCAGACGCGTCATGCACGCCGCGTTTGCCAGCACGTTGTCTTTACCGCCCAAAAGGTCCAGCAGCTTTTGAGCCAGCTCTTTGTTCGTCATAACTCCTCCTTGTATTGGGTATCTCTTCTTGATGTCATATCTGCTCACGCCGTGCACCTATTGGGCATCGGCATTGCTCTTCTCATGGCCACTCACCGCAGCACGGACATGGCCGCGCGCCCGCTCAAGAGCCACCGCAGCCTGCTCGGCATCGCAGTCCAGCAGCACCGAGACAATAGCGGTTTTTACGTGGCCGCCGGCATCTGCAAGCGCCTGAACAGCGCGCTCGCGCGTGCAGCCGGTCGCCTCCATCACGATGTTCTGGCCGCGCACCACCAACTTCTCGTTCGTCTGCTGCACATCGACCATCAGGTTTTGGTATACCTTGCCGATCTTGACCATGGCACCGGTCGAAATCATGTTGAGAATGAGCTTTTGAACCGTTCCCGCCTTGAGCCTCGTTGAGCCGGTCAGCACCTCGGGACCGGGCACGGGCTCAATGGCAAGATCTGCGCTCTCCCCGATCTTCGACCCTTGGTTGCAGGCAATTGCAATGGTCTTGCACCCAGTTGCCTTGGCGTACGCAAGGCCGCCCACCACATAAGGAGTACGGCCGCTTGCCGCCAGGCCAACGACAAGATCCTTGTCCGAGAGTCCACGCTCCCGCAGGTCGCTCGCGCCAAGCTCCTCGCTGTCTTCGGCACCTTCGACAGCCTTGATAAACGCCGTCTCGCCTCCGGCAATGAGCCCGACAATCAGATCGGGTGACACGCCAAACGTGGGCGGACACTCCGAAGCGTCGAGTACGCCCAGACGACCGCTGGTGCCTGCGCCCATGTAAAAGACGCGCCCGCCGCGCTCGAGTGTCTCAGCAGCCCAGTCGATTGCCATGGCAACCTGGGGCAACACTTTCGTGACCGACTGGACGGCACGAAGATCCTCATCGTTCATCGTCGTGACGATTTGCAGCGATGTCATCGTATCGAGGTCCATTGACCTTTGATTACGCTGTTCGGTCGTGAATTTTGTTAAATCGAGCATTTCATTCACCTCATCTTTCCTGTTTCTCGATGTAGTTTTGCTTAATGACATGCGTCGCCCGTTCGTAGTCGCTGGCAACGTAAGCAGCGTACAGGGCATCGACAACCATAAGCTGGGCCATACGCGAGGCCATGGCACCGCTGCGGACCAAGGGCTCGCTTGCAGCAACGCCGAGCACGGCATCGGCAATGGTGGCAAGCTTGGACGATCCGTCTACCTTGGGCACGGCCACAACGGGACAGTTGTGACGTTGAGCCTCGGCGGTGCAGTCCAGCACCTCTTGCGGCAAGCCCGAGTAGCTAAAGGCGATTGCCATATCGCCCTCATGCATGTTCTTGGCACATAAGAGCTGATCATGCCAGTCGTCGTACAGATGGCACTCTTTGTCGACACGCATGAGCTTTTGCGCCAGGTCGTGCGCGACCAAACGAGAGGCACCAATACCGAACAGATTGACCATGCGCGCCCGCTTAAGATAGGCTGCACATCGTTCCAAAACGGTGTAATCGAGTGTTCGCGCCGTCGCCTCGATCGTGCGCACGTTGCTTTTCATCACCTTCCCCACGATACGTTCGACGCTGTCATCCATGGAGATGTCCTCGAGGGCTACGTCTTTCTTGTCACCTAAGAGCGCCAGCTCGGCAATCAGTTCGCGCTGGAACTCCTTGTAGCCCGCAAAACCCAAGCGCTTGCAAAAGCGCAAAATGCTCGAGGGCGAGGAGAACGTGGCATCGGCAAGACCGCGGACGGACAGCCCGACCACCTCATGCGGATGAGCACTCACGTATGCGATGACATTGCGGTCCGCCGGGCTCGCGCTGAGCTCACGCTCGCGAAGCCGCAAAAGCAATCCGTTTGCCATCTCAAACACCTCCGTTGAGAAGAATTAAAGACCAACGAACGATTCGTACCGGATACAAACAGCTTTTGCGGTACATTGTGCCGCATCGTGGCGCACAAAGGGCGAGCGTTCTACCGCTCGCCCCTCAAATCCGACCGCTCGGAAATACGCGCGACACAAAATAATTCAACAAGGTCGCATTATCAGAAACGGGTTTGTTACCGGCTAGAGCCTCGCATGGGCGCCGATCGGCCGAGTCGCATGGCGCACCAACGCCGCCGCCAGCAATACCAACAGCATGGCGGTGACATAGCCCGCAGCATCGAATCCTAAATCGATAACGTCGAAATGCCTGCCGGGAACAAAGATCTTATGTACCTGATCGCCAACGTAGCAGGCGGCGCAAAAGAGCAATACGGGCTCGCAACGGGAGCATACGCTCCACGGACGCCTGGAAAAGCAAACCACGACCACGGAGGCGAACAATCCGACGAAGAAAAACTCTACGGTATGGGCAACGCGACGGACGTTCGTGCCCA
>CAJMPM010000055.1 GCA_905215225.1 uncultured bacterium | reverse complement strand
GGACAGGCAGGCCTTCGAGGCCGAGCGCAAAATGGATTCTAAAAAACACCTTGCCAAATAGGAGCGTCAGGACGCAAAGGGCTCCGCCGCGCGCTTCGCGCGGCGGAGCCCTTTGCATGTCCGAGGACGTTTTGGAAAGTAACCCAAAGCGGCCCGGCGATCCTGCGGGAGTTAAACCCCTTTAGAACTTGTCGTGGAAGGTACGCGCAATGACCTCGTCCTGCTGCTCCTTGGTGAGCGTGTGGAAGTTCACGGCATAGCCGGAAACGCGGATGGTCAGCTGCGGGTACTTCTCGGGGTGAGCCTGAGCGTCGAGCAGCGTCTCACGGTTGAAGACGTTGATGTTCAGGTGGTGGCCACCCTTCTCGGCGTAAGCGTCGAGCATGTGGACCAGGTTATCGGCCTGGATCTCGGAAACTTCAGAAACCTTCATAATGTGTCTCCTTCGATTAATAGGCGCCGGCCGAAACCGGCGCGCTAATCAGTAATCGTTATTGTTAGTATAGCACTAACAATAGTTACTCGCCCAGCTGATCAAGGTCGATATCGCCAAAGAACACCTGGTCCTCCTTGCCGAGCGCACTCGGGATGATGGAGAAGGTGTTGGAAATGCCGTCCTGAGCATCGCGGAACGGGAGCTTGGAAACCGAAGACAGCGAAGCGATGGCGCCGTGGCTATCGCGCTTGTGCATGGGGTTAGCACCCGGGGCGAACGGCTGGCCAGCCTTGCGGCCGTCGGGCGTGGAACCGGTCTTCTTACCGTACACGACGTTGGAGGTAATGGTCAGAACCGAGGTCGTGGGCACGGAGTTGCGGTAGGTGTCGTTCATGCGGATGTACTCCATGAACTGGTGCACAACGTCGTGAGCGATCTGGTCGACGCGGTCGTCGTCGTTACCGTACTTGGGGAACTCGCCCTCGGTCTCGAAGTCGACGATGATGCCATTCTCGTCGCGGACGGGGTGAACCTTGGCGTACTTGATGGCGGACAGGGAGTCAGCCACGACGGAAAGACCAGCGATGCCCGTAGCGAACCAGCGGTGCACGTGCTTGTCGTGCAGGGCCATCTGGATGCGCTCGTAGCAATACTTGTCGTGCATGTAGTGAATGATGTTCAGCGAGTTGACGTACACGCCAGCGAGCCACTTCATCATGTCGTTGTACTTGGCCACAACGTCGTCGTAATCGAGCGTATCGCCCTCGACGGCGCGATACTTGGGGCCGACCTGCTTCTTGGAGACCTCGTCAACACCGCCGTTGAGTGCGTACAGCAGGCACTTGGCCAGGTTGGCGCGGGCGCCGAAGAACTGCATCTCCTTGCCGATGCGCATGGAGGACACGCAGCAGGCGATGCCGTAGTCGTCGCCGTGATAGACGCGCATGAGGTCGTCGTTCTCGTACTGGATCGAGGAGCTGGCGACAGAAGTCTTGGCGCAGAACTTCTTGAAGTTCTCGGGCAGACGGGTCGACCACAGAACGGTCATGTTGGGCTCGGGGCTGGTGCCCATGTTCTCGAGCGTGTGCAGGTAGCGGTAGCTCATCTTGGTAACGAGCGTACGGCCGTCAACACCCATGCCGCCGATGGACTCGGTGACCCACTGCGGATCGCCGGTAAACAGGGCCTGGTACTCGGGGGTACGGGCAAACTTGACCATGCGGAGCTTCATGATGAAGTGATCCACGAACTCCTGGATCTGCTCCTCAGTGAAGGTACCGTTGGCAAGGTCGCGCTCAGCGTAGATGTCGATGAACGTGGAGGTACGGCCGATGGACATAGCGGCGCCGTTCTGCTCCTTAACGGCAGCGAGGTAGGCGAAGTACATCCACTGGATGGCCTCCTGCGTGTTGGTAGCAGGGTTGGAAATATCGAAACCATAGGTCTCGGCCATCATCTTGAGCTCGCCGAGGGCGCGGATCTGCTCCTGCAGCTCCTCGCGATCGCGGATGTTGTCGGCGGTCATGACCGTCGGGGTGGAAGCCTTCTGGGCCTCCTTGTCCTTGATCAGGTAGTCGACGCCGTACAGGGCAACACGACGGTAGTCGCCGATGATGCGGCCGCGGCCATAGCCATCGGGCAGACCGGTGATGATGTGAGCCGAGCGGCAAGCACGCATCTCGGGGGTGTAGACATCGAAGACGCCAGCGTTGTGGGTCTTGCGCTCGAAGGTGTAGCGCTCGACAACGTTCTCGTCGACCTTATAGCCGTGCTGGCTGGCAGCCTGGCAAGCGATGCGGATACCGCCGTTGACGTGCAGCGCGCGCTTGAGCGGCTTGTCGGTCTGGAGGCCGACGATGGTCTCCTTCTCGCGGTGGGCGTTATCGATGTAGCCAGCGGGGTGGCTCACGATACCCGTGACGGTCTTGGTGTCCATATCGAGGACACCGCCCTGCTCGCGCTCCTTAAGCAGCAGGTCGAGAACCTCGCCCCACAGCTCCTTGGTACGCTCGGTCGGGCCGGCGAGGAACGACTCGTCGCCCTCGTAGGGGGTGTAGTTCTTCTGGATGAAGTCTCGGACGTCAACCTCTCCCGTCCAGATGCCTTCCTTGAAGCCTTCCCATGCCTCCTGCATTGTGTAACCACGCTCCTAGTTACGTGTAATGCGGCGCTCTCTCACACCGCTGCTTATTGAATTCTTGAATGTTCGGCTTGCACTACCGGCTTCTTCCGTTCTTCACCACACGTTGGTGCAGGAAAAACGTTTGTCCACCTTGGAACTACAACCCAAAACCCAAGATTTCACCCGTTTGAGAAGGATAACATAGCGACCCTCTCCATCTGGGCTGTTATATGTTTCTTTTTTTATATCATAAGGGCGTTTTTAACAAACCCGCAGGAAATGCGAGCGCGAACAACTACCGTTCACCGATTTGTATGTTATTTTTCCTTGCCTTTATACGTCCATCACTCTAGCTGTTATGCCAGCTTTAGCAGGGTAAAGTGCCTCTGAGTAGGCTTTAGGACATGCCTAGAGATCTACTCCCTAACTTTACTGGCACCGACGGTGCACGGAGGTCGCCTAAAGGTAGTTTTCTAGGCATGTCTCAAAATCTACTGTATAGGGCGCGCGTGCAAGGGTATCATCTTTCACCGAAAATAGTTTCTAGTGTTAGGGGTTTTCGGTGGAAGATACCGATTTCCGTGAACTTGGGCGTCAGCTCCTTACCGAGTTTGGCGGCATTCACCAGCGCGTTTCGCGCTTTGTGGACAAAGCTCTCAGCGGCGAGATGGCTGTCATGCGCGCCCTTATGCTCGCTGGCGGTTCGCTCACGCCGAGCGAACTCGCTGATCGCGCCTGGGTCTCGAACGCCCGCATTGCCAATATCCTACGCGCTCTCGAAGCCAAGGGCTGGGTTGAGCGTGAGCACTCAAAGACCGACCGTCGTCGCGTACACGTCATAGTGACCGACAAGGGATTCCAGGATCTCGAAATTAAACGTCGGGAATTCGAGGAGCGCACCGCGGCCTTCCTCGAGCAGCTCGGCGAAACAGATACCCAAGAGATGGTGCGCCTTCTTAGACGTGCCAACGAAATTATCGACCGCAATCAAGAAAGGAGAGATGCCGAGTGAGGATTCTCAAGCTCTTTAAAAAGCATATCCTGGCACTGTTCACAGCTATCGTACTCATCGTAATCAGCTGCAACGCCGACCTGGCGCTGCCTACCTATATGAGCGATATCGTCGACGTGGGCGTGCAGCAAGGCGGTATCGCCTCGCCCGTGCCCGACACCATCCGCGCCGAATCGCTCGACGACCTCGAACTCTTTATGAGCGCCAAGGACGCCAAAGCTGTGGAGGCCGTGTTTAGCAAGGCGGACAATAACGGTATTCGAACGTACAAGGGCACCGAGGAAGAGCGTGCCGATGGAGGCAAGATTGCCGACATTATGAGTCTGCCCGAGACTGTCGTCCTTTCGCTCAACCAGGGCATTGACGCCAACTCCATGGGCGACATGATGGGCTCGTCCAGCGAGAAAGGCGACAGCACCGCCCAGGCCATGCCAACCCCCGAGCAGATGGCAGCGATGACGCCCGAGCAGCTCGCCGAGATGCAGCAGAAGGCCGCAGCGGCGCAGAACATGCAAAAGCAGATCGATGCCGACGGCGGCAAGATCACCATGAAGAGCCTGCGCCTAGGCGTTGAAGGCGGTCTTATCGATCAGGGCAAGCTCGTCGAGGGCGCCAACGACATGGCTGACAAAATGGGCTCCATGTCGGGCTCCATCGTCACCCAGCGCGCCGTGAGCTACGTGCAGGACGAGTACAAGGCACAGGGCATCGACCCCGCCGACGTGCAGAACGCCTACCTGGGCCGCATGGCGACCACAATGTTTGGTCTGTGTCTGGTGTCGCTGGTCGCCACCATCCTGACCGGCGCCGTGGCTTCGCGCACCGCCTGCTCCATCGCTCGCGACCTGCGCCGCGAGACCTTCAACAAGGTTATGCACTTCTCGCCGGCCGAGGTGGGCAAGTTTAGCCAGGCCTCGCTCATCACCCGCTGCACCAACGACATTCAGCAGATCCAGATGGCCGCAACCCTGTTTATCCGCATGTGCCTGATGGCCCCCGTCATGGGCATCGTCGCCGTCATGCGCGTCCTGGCCAACCACACCGGCCTGGAGTGGACCATCGCTGTGGCCATCATCGCGGTTTCGGCTGTCGTCGGCGTGCTCATGGGCCTCACCATGCCCAAGTTCAAAAAGATGCAGAGCTTTGTGGACCGCGTGAACCTTACCGCCCGCGAGCTGCTCGACGGTCTTATGCCCATCCGCTCGTTCAACCGCGAGGAGCATGAGCTCGAGCGTTTTGACAAGGCTTCGCTCGACCTGATGACCACGCAGCTCTACACCAACCGCGCCATGAGCTTTATGATGCCGCTGATGATGCTCGTCATGAACTGCATCACCGTGCTCATCGTGTGGTTTGGCGCGCAGGGCGTGTCCGACGGCGTAATGCAGGTCGGCAACATGATGGCGTTTATCTCCTACACCATGCAGATCGTTATGGCGTTTATGATCCTCACCATGGTTTCGGTCATCCTGCCCCGTGCCGAGGTCGCAGCCGAGCGCGTAGAAGAGGTCATCACTTGCCCCACCAGCATCAACGACCCTGTCTCGCCCAAACTGCCCGCGGCCAGCGCGCCGCGCGGTGAGCTCACCTTCCGCGACGTGAGCTTCCAGTATCCCGATGCCCGTGCCGACGTCATCAGCGGCGTAAACTTCACCACGCACGCCGGTCAGATGCTCGGCATCATTGGTTCCACGGGCTCGGGCAAGTCCACACTTGTGCAGCTGATTCCGCGCCTGTACGACGTCACGGGCGGCAGCATTTCGCTCGACGGCATCGACGTGCGCGACATGACCCTTTCCGAGCTGCGCCGCCGCATTGGTTACATCCCGCAGCAGGGTCGCCTGTTCTCGGGCACCGTCGAGAGCAACCTCAAGTTTGCCGGCGACATGGTGAGCGATGATGACATGCACCGGGCGGCACGCATCGCCCAGGCCGAGGACTTTATCGCCGAGCGCGAGGGCGGCTACGACTCCCCCATCAGCCAGGGCGGTTCCAATGTCTCGGGCGGCCAGCGCCAGCGCCTGGCCATCGCCCGCGCGTTGGCCAAAAAGCCCGAGGTCGTGGTGTTCGATGACTCGTTTAGCGCCCTCGACTACAAGACCGACGCGCGTCTGCGCGAAGAGCTGGCCAAAAACGTTACCGACGCCGCACTCGTGGTCGTGGCCCAGCGCATCGCGACCATCATGCACGCCGATCAAATCATCGTGCTCGACGACGGCCACGTAGTGGGCACCGGCACGCACGAGGAGCTGCTGCGCAGCTGCCCGGCGTACCTGGAGATCGCACAGTCGCAGCTTTCCGCCGAGGAGCTGGGGCTTACCCAAGAAGAAATTGCAGCCGTCATGGAAGGAGGCGAGCGCTAATGGCAGACGAGACCAAGACTCAGATTCCCAAGCCCACCCGCCAGCGTGGTCCCATGGGCCGCATGCGTCGCGGCGAAAAGGCCAAGGACTTTAAGGGCACCATGAGGCAGCTGCTCGGCTATATCGGCCAGCACAAGATTGCCGTGTTTGCCGCCGTCGCCTTTGCCGTGTGCTCGGTCATCTTTAACATTGTGGGACCCAAGGTGCTCGGCCAGGTTACGACCAAGCTGTTCGAAGGCCTGGTCGCCAAGGTCAACGGCACCGGCGACGTTGACTTTGACTGGATCGCCAAGACGCTCGGCTTTTTGCTCTGCCTGTACCTGGCGAGCTCTATCTGCAGCCTCATCCAGGGCTGGCTCATGACCGGCGTCACGCAAAAGATTTGCTACCGCATGCGCAAGGAGATCGCCGCCAAGATCGCCGTCGTGCCGATGAGCTACTTTAACGGTCACAGCAAGGGCGACGTGCTCAGCCGCATCACCAACGACGTCGATACGCTGGGTCAGTCGCTCAACCAGAGCGTGACACAGCTCATCACGTCGGTGACGCAGATTATCGGCGTGCTCGTCATGATGCTTTCGATCAGCCTGCCGCTTACCGGCGTCACCGTGCTCACGCTGCCGGCCGCCGCGATTATCTTGACCGTAATGATTCACTTCTCGCAGCCGTACTTCCGCGAGCAACAGCAAGTCCTGGGCGCCGTCAACGGCATTATCGAAGAGGATTTTGCCGGCCAGAACGTTATTCAGGTGTTCGACCGCGCCGAGGCCTCGATCGAAGAGTTCGACCGTCAAAACGACCGCCTCTTTATTAGTGGCTGGCGCTCGCAGTTCCTGTCGGGCCTGATGATGCCGCTTATGAGCTTGGTGGGCAACATGGGCTACGTGGGCGTCGTCGTGGTGGGCGCGCAGCTCGCGCTGACCGGCAATGCCACGCCCGGCGACATCCAGAGCTTTATCCAGTACGTTCGCAACTTTACGCAACCCATACAGCAGCTGGGCAACGTGAGCAACACGATGCAGTCGATGGCCGCCGCCACCGAGCGCGTCTTTGAGTTCCTGGCCGCGCCCGAGGAGGAGCAGAAAGCCGACGCGCAGATTCCCGAGAAGCGCCCCGGCCATGTGGAGTTTGATCACGTCAAGTTTGGCTACACGCCCGACAAGACCATCATCCACGACTTTAGCTGCGAGGCGCAACCCGGCCAGACCATCGCCATCGTCGGCCCCACCGGCGCCGGCAAGACCACGCTCATCAAGCTGCTGCAGCGCTTTTACGACGTGGACGGCGGTTCGCTGCGCGTCGAGGGCGTCGACGTGCGCGACTGGGACCGCGCGGCGCTGCGCGGCGAGTTTGCCATGGTGTTGCAGGATACCTGGCTGTTTAACGGCACGATCCGCGAGAACATTCGCTACGGACGCCCCGATGCAAGCGATGCCGAAGTCGAGGCCGCTGCACGCGCCGCACGCTGCGACCACTTTATCCATACGCTCGCCGGCGGCTACGATTTTATGATCAACGAGGAAGGTACCAACCTTTCGCAAGGTCAGCGCCAGCTCGTGACCATCGCTCGTGCCATTTTGGCCGACCGCCCGGCACTGATTCTGGACGAGGCGACTTCTAACGTTGACACTCGTACCGAGGAGCTTATTCAGCGTGCCATGGATGCGCTGATGCAGGGCCGCACGAGCTTTGTCATCGCGCACCGCCTGTCCACGATCCGCAACGCCGACGTGATCCTAGTAATCCGCGACGGCGATATCGTCGAGAAGGGCACGCACGACGAGCTGCTCGCCCAAGGCGGCTTCTACGCCGACCTGTACAACTCGCAGTTCGACGAAGCGGCGTAAGCCCAATAACCATAGCTACAAAAAGATGGCCCGCTGATTACGTAGAATCGGCGGGCCATCTTTTGCCATTGCGCGCTTTAAAACAACCTAGAAGCAATCGCGATAACGTGGCCAGGCAAGGAGTGCCAGGGTCAGCGTCACGCCGAGCTGGATGAGCGTCTGTTTGATATCGAGCGTGCCAGTAATCGCTATGGTGCGCAGCAGCGTCACGAATGCCTGGGGCAGACCGCCCAAAAACCAAAGTGCGGCACCGAGCAGCATCTTGTCACCCATTTCGGGCTCAGCGTCACACGCCTCCGTGAGCGCGCGATACGCACGGGCCTCAAATGCAATCACCAATGCGATACCGGCGATTGAAACGAAAAGCGAGATTGATGACACTACGGGCACGAGCGGCGGCGCGACCGCACCTGTCGTCGCCTCCATAAGCACGAGCATCCCCGCATACGCGCAGGCCACGCCTGCAAGCGCCAACATGGACCGGCGAGCCTCCTGCCGGCGAACGATTGTCGTCACTCCACGAAACCCTCGAGCCATCGCCCTCTCCCCTCTCATCAAAGCCTTGCGGTTACTCGCCGCAACCGCTCTCGATCAGCTCACCCAGTGCATCGACGGCGGCTTGCTCGTCGGCACCATCGGCCGCAATCTCGACATCGCATACGCACGCCATCCCCAGACCCATAACCATGAGAATCGACTTAGCATCCTTGGGGTCGCTGTCCTTGGTAACGTTGCGCACGGTCACCTTGCTCCCAAACCCGGATGCCTTCTGAACAAACAATGAGGCAGGGCGGGCATGGATGCCGCTTGCATTTACAACGGTCGTGGTCTTTGAATACATCCGAGTCCTTCTTTCGATCAAGGTTTCCAAAAGCCGCCGGGACACCCACCCTACAGGCATCCCGGCGAAGGGGCCGAGCTAC
>CAJMPM010000054.1 GCA_905215225.1 uncultured bacterium | reverse complement strand
TACAGTGCTCCGGATGTCGCGCCTGCGCCCAAGCCCGCGCCCGAGCCGGCGCCCGTGCCTGAGCCTGCACCCGAGCCCGCGCCCGAGCCGGCGCCTGCACCCGAGCAGGTGCCTGAGCCTGAGTCAACACCTGTGCCTGAGCCTGAGCCGGCACCTGCACCTGAGCCGGCATCCGAGTCAAGCTCCGACGAGGACCCTCAGGACGAGTAGCCCTGCCGCCTACCATTTGGGGACGGGGTAGAAATGGTAGAAATAACGCTTGACAGATGAGCGGGGGCGGACGTTTCGACACATCCGCCCCCGCTTTGCTTTAGCCAGGTTGTTATGAATGGGTGTGACGACTACTCGTCGTGCTTCTCCTCGCGGCGAGCGGCGGCGCGGGCTTCGTGGATGCCCTTGATTGCGGCATGGCGAGCCGTGCGGGCGTCGTGGATGGCGTCACGAGCCTCGGCGGTCGTCGCCTTGGCAGAGCGCAACTTGGCGGCCAGATCGGGGTTGGTTTCGGCGACCGCGGTAATCGCGGGGCCGTCGAGCTCCTCTTGCGTGGGCTCGGCCAAAAAGTCGATAGCATACTGGGCGGCCACCATGGAGCCCTTTGCCAGCACGGTCTCGTCGATCTTGTAGAAGCAGGAATGTTGGGCGTACGTGGCGCCAATTTTGGGGTTACGCGTACCTACAAAGGCGAGCACGCCCGGCACACGGCGCAGGTACTCCGAAAAATCCTCGCCCGAAAGTGTGCCGCGATAATGGCCTTGGCCGGCGGGACCCAGACACTTAATTACGGCCTGACGGCAGCGCTCGCTCGAGGCCGCGTCGTTTTCGACCTTGTAGTTGGCGATGGTGTAGTCGGTGAGCTCTGCCTCGGCGCCCAAGGCCGCCGCGGTATGCTCCACGATGCGGCGCATAAGCTCCGGCATTTCCTCGTGGGTTGAATCGCCGTAGGTGCGTACTGTGCCGGCGAGGTAGGCCGTGCCGGCGATAACGTTGCGCGCGGTGCCGCCGTGCAGCTCGCCGACGGTGATGACGGCCGGCTCGTAGGGGCTGATCTCGCGCGAGACGATGGTCTGCAGGGCGTTGACAATCTCGGCGGCAACCATAACGGCGTCGTGGCCGCGCTGGGGCATGGCGCCGTGGCACGAGGTACCGCGGACATCGATGCGGAACCAGTCGGTATTGGCCATGCGCGGGCCGGGCTCGCAGCTTACGGTGCCGGCGTCGACCTCGCTCCAGATGTGCGCGGCGTAGGCACCATCGACGCCGTCGAGCACGCCCGTGCCGATCATGAGTTTGGCGCCTTGGCCGTTTTCCTCACTGGGCTGGAAGACGATGCGGACCTCGCCGTGGATGTCGTCTGTCATATGGCGCAGGATCTGCAGCGTGCCGAGCATCATGGCGATATGGCAGTCGTGACCGCAGGCGTGCATGCAGCCCTCGTTGACGCTGGCGAACTCCTCGCCGGTCTGCTCGGTGACAGGCAGGGCGTCGATGTCGGCGCGCAGCAGGATACGGCGGCGCGGCGTGCCGTCCTCGCGGTAGGCATCCGGCGCGGTACCGCGAAGCGTCGCCACCAGGCCCGTCTTGAGCGGACGCTCGTAGGGGATATTCATGGCGTCGAGCTGGTTGGCGATGTCGGAGGTCGTGCGCTCCTCGGCAAGGCTCAGCTCCGGGTGCTTATGGAAGTGCCGGCGCTGCTTGATGATATATGGTTCAAATTCGGTAGCGATATCTTTGATGGCTGCGGTGACGTCGTCAGCCGCGCGAGCCTCGGTCGCCGCCATAATCTGCTGTGCCTTGGTCTTCGTCATGGTCGATTTGCTCCTTGCTGGGTTGATCGCAAAATCGTACAGGCTCTCTCCAGTATGCCACCTGCCGCTAGGGCTGGTAAAGTTGCCGTTTGCCGCTTGGGGTTTTGTTGCAAGGGCGGGGGAGTACACTCGGGGGAGTTGAATTTCCTGCCAGAGATGGGGACGCCCATGCAACATATCGATCGGATTATCCGCTCCAAGAACGTTTTTACCGCCCAAGACGGCATCGATACCGCCCGCGAGTTGGCGATCGCCACCGCGGGTGATCGCATCGTTGCAGTCGGCGTCCCCGATGACGTGATTGCCGCCGCTCCCGCCGCCACGCCGGTGGTCGATTACGGCGAGCAGTTTGTCTGCCCCGGTTTCCACGATGCGCACCTGCACTTCTTCCATACCTCGGTCGGCTCCTCGCCGTATATGCTCATGGATATGGGCACGTCAGAGGCGGCGCTGGTGCAGCACGCGCTCGAGTTTTCCCAAGGCTTGCCCGATGACGCCTGGGTCGTGACCCAGGGTTGGCGCGATTACCGCTGGGATCCGCCCGAGCACCCTACCAAGGCCTCCCTCGACGCCGCCTTCCCTGATCGCCCCTGTGTTATGTACTCGGGCGACGGGCATACGCTGTGGCTCAACAGCCGCGCGCTCGAAGCCCTCGGCGTGACGCGTGACAGCGAGCCTCCGGCGGGTGGCAGTTACGACAAAGATGCAAATGGCGAGCTTACGGGTATCGCCCACGAGGCAGCTGCTATGCAGCTGCTGCCGCGCTGCCTGGAGTGGCTGGGCGAGGACCGCATCGCGAGCGCTTACGCCGACCAGATGAAGCGTATGGCCGAGCAGGGCATCACCTCAATCTGCGATATGTCGCTCATGCCCATGCCGGGCTGCGACTTTATTCGCGACGATGTTTACGACAAGCTGCAGGCCGCCGGCAAGCTGGGCATCCGCGCCCATCTGTTTCCCACGCTGCTGGATGACCAATCGCGCTTGGAAGAGCTACAGACCCGCTACGCGAACAACGCGCTGCTCTCGGCGCCAGGCTTTAAGCAGTTCTTCGACGGCGTGTCGAGCGAACACACGGCCTATCTCACCGAGCCCTATACCAACCCGCGCTTCCCGGGCGAGCAAGGTCGCCTGACGGTTCCCGCCGAGCGCATGCGCAAGCTGGTCCTCGCTGCCGCGGAGCGCGGTCACACCGTGCGCATCCACGTTATCGGCGACGGTGCCATCCATGCTGCGCTCGATATCTTTGAGGAGGCGGCAGAGCTCTACGGTCTGCCCCAGCACGGTCATAATACGCTTGAGCATTTGGAGAATCTGCTGCCTCAGGACATCGATCGTCTGCGCAAGCTCAACGTCATTGCCTCGAGCCAGCCTTGCCACATCACGCTCGACCCGGGTGGCCCGGAGCGCGACCTGGGCCTGGAACGCAGCCGCATCATGTGGCCGTTTGCGACCTATAAGCAGCGCGGCATCCGCCAAGCTTTTGGTACCGACAGCCCCATCACGGCCGTTACCAGCATGAACGTGCTCTACACGGCTATTACGCGCCAAGACCCTCGCAGCCACTGGCCCGAGGGCGGCTGGCTCCCCAGCGAGCGCATCGATGCGGCAACGGCCCTGCGCAACTACACGCTTGGTAGCGCGTACGCAGCGGGCGACGAGCAAAACCTCGGCAGCCTGGAGCCCGGCAAATACGCCGACCTGGTAGTCCTGGACCAAAACCCGCTCACCGTTGACCCCCAAGAGCTCCAGGCTACCAAGGTTCAAGCCACCTACCTGGCAGGTAACCTCATTTACGAGCGTTAGCCCCACGGCCCACCCCTCAGTTGCGGTGAAATAGTCCCTAAAATCGGCCTTCAAGCCTGAAAACAGGAACTATTCCACCGCAACTTAAAAGAGCACGTCCCAACAACGTGCCCCTATCTTGTGCATTCCATCCGCATCGCCATTTTGCTGCACTGACTTTTCTGAATGCCGGGCCCGATAACGTTGACTCAGCTCCCCTCCGGCGCCACACGGGAGCCGCGCACAAGTTATCCCCCGGCATTCAGAAAATCTAAGTGCCAAAAAATAAGATTTTTTGACTCCGTGTTGTATAACCCGCCATTCGTGGGTACCATTCAACGCGTACGCAAACGAAGTAGGGAAACCCGCACGGCTCAACCGCGCGGCCCAAAAAGGAGGAAACAAGCATGTCGTCTTTGAAGCCGCTTGCAGATCGCGTCCTGGTCAAGCCCGACGAGGCCGAGCAGAAGACCGCTTCTGGTCTGTACATCGCCAGCAACGCTCAGGAGAAGCCGCAGCGCGGCACCATCGTTGCCGTTGGCGCCGGTAAGGTCAACGACAAGGGCGAGCGCATCCCCATGGACGTTCAGGTCGGCGACGTTGTCATCTACGGTAAGTTCGGTGGCAACGAGGTCAAGGTCGACGGCGAGAAGTATCTGCTGATGCGCGCCGACGACATCTACGCTGTCGTCGAGGCCTAGTCTCGTCAGAATCTCTGATTCGTCTTTGAACGCGCCCGCCGCATAGGACTCGGAAGCGGCGACGCGAGTCACATTTCTTTTGGAGGATTACCTACCATGGCAAAGAACATTACGTTCAACACCGATGCCCGCGCTAAGCTCGCCAAGGGCGTCAACACTCTGGCCGACGCCGTTACCGTCACCATGGGCCCCAAGGGTCGCTACGTTGCGCTGCAGCGCACGTTCGGTGCCCCGACCATCACCAACGACGGCGTTTCCGTCGCCAAGGAGATTGAGCTCGAGGACAACATCGAGAACATGGGCGCTCAGCTGGTGAAGGAGGTTGCCACCAAGACCAACGACACCGTGGGTGACGGCACCACCACCGCAACCCTGCTCGCTCAGGCTATCGTCAACGACGGTCTGCGCAACGTCGCCGCTGGCGCCAACCCGCTGGCCATCCGTCGCGGCATCGACAAGGCCGTTAACGCCGCCGTCGCCGAGATGAAGAAGCAGGCCAAGCCGGTCGAGACCAAGGAGCAGATCGCTTCCGTCGGTACCATCTCCGCCGGTGACCCCGAGGTCGGCGAGAAGATCGCCGAGGCCATGGAGGTCGTGGGCAAGGACGGCGTCATTACCGTCGAGGATTCCCAGACGTTCGACATTACCATCGACACCGTCGAGGGCATGCAGTTCGACAAGGGCTATGTCTCCGCTTACTTCGTCACGGATAACGACCGCATGGAGGCCGTGATGAAGGATCCGTACATCCTCATCACCGACCAGAAGATCTCCAGCGTTCAGGACATCATGCCTGTTCTCGAGGCTGTCCAGCGCGCTGGCCGTGGCCTGCTCATCATCGCTGAGGACATCGACGGCGAGGCTCTGCCTACCCTGGTCCTCAACAAGATCCGTGGCGCCCTCAACGTCTGCGCCGTTAAGGCCCCGGGCTACGGCGATCGCCGCAAGCGCATCCTCGAGGACATCGCCGTCCTCACCGGTGGCCAGGCTGCTCTGGACGAGCTGGGCGTGAAGGTCGCTGACATCACCGCCGATATGCTCGGTACCGCTAAGTCCGTCACCATCTCCAAGGACAACACCGTCGTCGTCGGCGGCGCTGGCTCCAAGGAGGCCATCGACGCTCGTATCGCTCAGATCAAGGGTGAGATGGAGAACACCACCTCTGACTTCGACCGTGAGAAGCTCCAGGAGCGCCTGGCCAAGCTCTCCGGTGGCGTTGCCGTCATCAAGGTCGGCGCTGCTACCGAGTCCGAGCTCAAGGAGATCAAGCATCGCGTCGAGGATGCCCTGCAGGCTACCCGCGCTGCTGTCGAGGAGGGCATTGTCGCCGGCGGCGGCGTCGCCTTCATGGACGCTGCTCCTGCGCTCGACGCTGTCGAGATCGACGACCCCGAGGAGAAGATCGGCGTCGACATCGTCAAGAAGGCTCTGACCGCTCCGGTCGCTACCATCGCCAAGAACGCTGGCTTTGAGGGCGCTGTCGTGGTCGACAAGGTTGCCGAGCTGCCCGCCGGCCAGGGTCTCAACTCTGCCAACGGCGAGTGGGGCGACATGATCGAGATGGGCGTCCTCGACCCCGTCAAGGTCAGCCGCGTCACCCTTCAGAACGCTGCTTCTGTCGCCAGCCTGATCCTCATCACCGAGGCTACCGTCTCCGATGTGCCCAAGAACACTCAGCTTGAGGACGCTATCGCTGCTGCTACCGCTGGTCAGCAGGGCGGCGGTATGTACTAAGGCCGACAAGGTCTAGAACTCCCACCGGGAATCCGGGGGCGTGACGGGGTTTCTCTCCGGAACATTCCGCAGGACGCAAAGAGGCTCCGCAGCGCGAAGCGCGATGCGGAGCCTCTTTGCATGTCCGAGGACGTTCCGGAGAGAAACCCCCGTCACGCCCCCGGATCCCCTGTGTTTACGGCCTTGAGGTCGGCTCGCGGAGAAGGTCGAGGATGATGGGAGTACGTGTCCCTTTCGCTGTTTCGCGCTTTGCGCGAAAGGCGCGTTACTTTGGGATGGGTGGGGAACGTGGTTGTTGTGGCAACTGATCCCCGCCATAAATTACCCTTGGCATACTTGCGCGAAAGCCTGCTCGTGCTACACTTGCAATTGCTGTTTCAGGGCGGGGTGAAATTCCCCACTGGCGGTAAATCGGGCGGTGCCAAAGGGGTGCCGTGGCGCAGGCGAGGATCTGCGTCGAGCCGATGAGTCCGCGACCCGTGCGTGCGTTGGTTCGCATGCCGGCTGAACTGGTGAGATCCCAGTACCAACGGTTAGAGTCCGGATGAAAGAGGCAGGTGATCTTATGTCTGAACAGTCGCAGCATATCCATTTTGAGAACACGAATAGGTGGAGCACCAAACAGCTCGTTACCATGGCGTTGATGTGCGCCTTGGGCGCCCTGTTTATGTACGTGCAGCTGCCTATCCTTCCTTCGGCGCCGTTTTTGACGTATGACCCGTCGCTGGTGCCGGCGATGGTGTGCGGATTTGCGTATGGCCCCGGTGCTGGTACCGCTGTTGCAGCCATGGCGATCGTTATCCATGCGCTCACCACGGGTGACTGGGTCGGCGCGCTTATGAACCTGGTTGCCACGCTGGGTTACATTCTGCCCGCGGCTATCGTTTACCAGAAGATGCACACCTATAAGGGTGCCGTGATTGGCCTGGTGCTCGGCGTTATTGCCGCTACGGCGTTGTCTATGGTCGCAAACCTTACCATTGGCGTATGGTTCTGGTATGGCTCGGTCGATGTGATCGCCCCACTCTTGATTCCTGCCGTGCTGCCGTTCAACCTTATCAAGACCGTGCTCAACTCGGTGTTGACGCTCGCGGTGTACAAGGCGGTCTCTAATCTCATCACGCCCAAGAAGGACCAGGTCAAAGGCCGCGCATGATTGAGTGTCGGAGCGTTTCCTTTAGCTATGACGGTGCCGCGCCGGCACTCGACGGCGTCGATCTGAACATCGAGGATGGCGAGTTTTTCTGCATCCTTGGTGGCAATGGGTCGGGCAAGTCGACGTTTGCCAAGCATCTGAATGCGCTGTTGCAACCCGATGCGGGCACGGTACGCATCAACGGCATGGATGCGTCCGACCCCGAGCTGGTCTACGACATTCGTTCGACCGCGGGCATGGTATTCCAGAATCCCGATGATCAGCTGGTGGCAACGCTTGTCGAAGATGACGTTGCGTTCGGTCCCGAAAACCTTGGCGTGCCATCGGCGCAAATTGCGCAGCGCGTACGCGAGGCGCTGAAGGGTGTGGGCCTGGTGGGCTTTGAGCGCCACGAGACCCATGCGCTTTCGGGCGGCCAAAAGCAGCGCGTGGCGCTTGCCGGCGTGCTCGCCATGGAGCCGCGCGTGCTCATTTTGGATGAGGCTTCTTCGATGCTCGATCCGCGTGGACGCAAGGGCCTCATGAAGGCTTGCCACGCGTTGCACAATCGTGGCATGACCATCGTGATGATTACGCACTTTATGGAAGAGGCCGCCGAGGCCGATCGCGTTGCTGTCTTTCAAGCGGGTCGCGTTGCCATGCTCGGTAAGCCCGAGGAAATCTTGACGCGGGCGGACGAACTTGCGCAGCTCAACCTGGATATGCCGGTGTCGTGCTGCCTAGGTAGGGCACTTCGTGAGAAGGGCGTTTCCGTTTGCGCGCAGGTGCGCGAGGCAGATATGGTCGCCGAGATTGCACAGGCTTATGCCGAGCGGAGCGGGACGGACATCGCAGGGCAGCCTTCCGCATCCGATTCTCATGTGCTTGACAATGGATCCTCTGCGGCCGACGGGATAGCCGCGTCGGAGCCCGTTATCGAGATTTCGCACCTCTCGCATAGTTACTCGCTGAGCGCCCGCGAGCGCCGTCGATGGCGCAAGCGCTCGACCACTGCGGACGCATCGAGCAAACAGGCTCTTTGGGGCAACGATCCAAACAGCCCCTGGGCGCTACGTGATGTTTCGCTGACGGTGCGCCGCGGCGAGTTTCTGGGATTGGCGGGTCATACCGGCTCGGGTAAATCGACGCTGGTTCAGCATCTCAACGGGTTGATTCGTCCGCAGGAGGGAAGCGTTTGCGCGCTGGGGCTCGACCTATCAAGCAAGAAAGACGCCGCTGCGGTTAAGGCCAAGGTCGGCGTGGTGTTTCAGTATCCCGAGCGCCAGCTATTTGCCGAGACCGTGACGCAGGACGTGGCGTTTGGCCCGCGCAATCTTGGCCTGCCAGAAGACGAGGTTGCACGCCGTGTCGCATCATCGCTTGCGCGCGTGGGCCTCGACCTTGCCGCGATAGGCGACAAGAACCCCTTTGAGCTTTCGGGCGGCCAGCAGCGCCGCGTGGCGTTTGCCGGCGTGCTCGCCATGGAGCCCGAGGTGCTGGTGCTCGACGAGCCCATGGCGGGGCTCGATCCGGCTGCGCGCGGGGATTTCCTGGGGCTCATCGATCGACTCCATCGCGAGGGCCTGACTGTTGTCATGGTTTCGCATAGCATGGATGACCTGGCAAATTGCTGTGACCGTATCGTTGTGATGAACGAGGGCGCCGTGTTTGCCGAGGGAACGCCCGCGCAGGTTTTTGCGCACGCGGACGAGCTCAAGTCGATCGGCCTGGGCGTTCCCGCCGCCCAGCGCATGGCGCTGGCGCTCGCGAAAGCTGGTGTGCCGCTCCGCTGCGACAGGCTTTAT
>CAJMPM010000053.1 GCA_905215225.1 uncultured bacterium | reverse complement strand
TGGCGTTCGTCTCGGCTTCTAGGTCGGTGCCGATGGTGGTGTGGCGGCTGTGGGCGGTCTTATTGGTGTCGTTCACGCGGATCTCGGTGATGGTGGGGTCGCGGTCCTCATCGCGGAAGTACTGCTGGCAGAAGGCGATGTCCGCCTCGTCCATGGCAAGGCCGCGCTCGGAAATAAAGGCGGCAAGGCCGGCTTCGTCGAGCTCGCGGAAACCGTCGAGTACCTCGACGGGCTGGGGCTCGGGGGTCTCCATGTACAGCGTCTCGGGCAGGTCGAGCGAGGCGATGCGCGCCTCGACGGGGTTCACCACGTAGTGCTTGATGGCATCGATGGCGGCCTCGTCCAGAGCGCCCGAGATCATATAGACCTTGGCGGAGCGCACGGCGGGGCGCTCGCCCTGGCTGATGAGCTGCACGCACTCGCTGGCGGAGTCGGCGCGCTGGTCAAACTGGCCAGGCAGGAATTCGACGGCAAAGACGGCGCCATCGCTTGCGGGGAGCTCGTCGTAGGTCACATCGACCTGGGGCTCGCTAAAGACGGTCGGCACGCAGGAGCGGAAAAGCTCCTCGTCGATGCCCTCGACGTCGTAGCGGTTGATGATCCTCAGGGCCTCGATGCCCTTGATGCCGAGAATCTCGGTCAGCTCGCCCTTGAGCTGCTGAGCCTCGACGTCGAACCCGGGTTTCTTCTCCACGTAGATACGAGAGACCATTGGTTCCTGCCTTCCTGATCGGTTGGGCGTACGGTACGGTATGCGGCAGCGGTCGGTTTACGGGGCAAGCCTCGTGGTCGCCTTGAGCCGCATGTTTGTAAACCTCACTATGATACGACAGCTCGCGGCGCGTTGAGGACGGCGAGGGTGCTACAGTGAAGCGCAAACAAGAGAAAGGCATCACATGGCATTCGTTTCGCTCGCCATCATCGCACTCGTGGCCTTTGCAAGCCCCTTCATCGCCTCGGCGATTCCTGGAAAACCCGTTCCCGAGACGGTCTTTTTGCTCGTGCGCGGCGCGGTGCTGGGACCCCATATGCTCGGCGTCATCCATGTAGATGCCGAGGTCTCGCTTGTGTCCGAGCTCGGTCTGGCCTTTTTGTTCCTGCTTGCCGGCTTTGAGATCGACCCTAAGAACATTACGGGTGTGGAGGGGCGCTACGGCTTGGCGACGTGGGCCGTCACGTTTGGTATTGCCTGGCTTGCCGTGCGCTTTACCCCGTGGTTCTCGGTCAGCCATTTCGACGGTATCGCCGTGACGCTTGCCCTCACTTCTACGGCGCTCGGAACGCTCGTGCCCATCATGCGCGAGCGTTCACTTGCCGGAACGCGCGTGGGCGACTCGATTCTCGCGTATGGCACCTGGGGCGAGCTCGGCCCCGTGCTCGCCATGTCGGTACTGCTGTCTGCCCGTACGGGCATCGAGACGCTGCTGATCTTGGGCTTATTTGCCGCCGTGTGCGTGCTGCCTGCCGTGGTCCCCAGCCGCTCCAAACGCGTCGGCAGCCGCTTCTTTGCGTTTGTCGAGGAGCGCGCCGATACCACGTCGCAGACGTTCGTACGCCTGACAGTGCTTATTTTGGTCACGCTCGTGGCGTTCTCGGCCATCTTTAGCCTCGATATCGTATTGGGCGCTTTTGCCGCCGGCTTTGTCCTGCGCTATATCATCCCCGAGGGCAACCATACGCTCGAGACCAAGCTCGACGGCCTGGCCTACGGCTTTTTGATTCCGGTGTTCTTTACCGTATCGGGCGCAAAGATCGACCTGACGGCCGTGGCGTCGCGCCCGGGTCTGCTCGTGGGCTTTATCGTGGCGTTGCTGATTATTCGTGCCGTGCCCATTCTTATTTCTATGAGCATTTGCCCTGCGACGCGCGATGTGTCGGCGTATGGTCGCATTACCGTGGCCCTGTACTGCACCACGGCGCTGCCGATCATCGTTGCCGTGACGAGCGTTGCCGTCAACGCGGGCGCGCTGTCGCAAGACATCGCGTCGGTTATGGTTGCCGCCGGCGCCATCACGGTGTGCTTGATGCCATTGCTCGCGCAGCTCTTCTACCGCGTGGGCGACGCCGCGCCGGTCGCCGCCGTGGCAGAGGTTGCCGAGCATCCATCCGATGCACTTGACATCCTGCGCGCCCATCACGATTTGGCGAGCCTGCTCGCACGCGAGCACGAGCTGCTGACCTCGCATGGCCATGGTCGCGTATTCGAGGGCCTGCCTACGCTCGATGCGATTGCCGAGCGTCTTTCCGCCGAGGCGGCGAGCGGCCACATCGATGCCCGCATCGTGGACGCGGCGCACCTACTTGCCGATAAGACCTATGGTGATGAGGTTGACCCGTCCGAGCTGACTCCGCGTGAGCGCCGCCGCCTTGAGCGCGCCAAGCTCGCCGTACACGAATACCGCCGCCGCATGCTGGAGCTCTACGCGCGCAATGAAGCTCAAGACGACGACGGCAGGTAGCCAATGCCGCCGCGGAATATGCATCTCGGAATTGGCGTCCTGAGTGGGATGCAGTTTCCGTGAGAGGCCCGTTGCGGAAACGGTGTCCCAGAATCGGCGTTCAAAACGGGGCACATTTTCCGAAACATGGCCCTGAGGGAAACTGCGTCCCGGTCTGGGCCGGAATTCTGGGACACGGCTTCCACTTCAAACAGAAGAAGGCGCGCTGCCTGCGGTTGATGCAGACAGCGCGCCTTTTGCGTTGGGCCTCGTTGAGGTTCGAAGTCGTGGCTTGTGGCCCCTTAGGAACGGGCGGCTCCGTCGACGGGGAGCACGGCGCCCGTGACATAGGATGACATGTCGCTCGCTAGGAAATCGAAGGCGTTGGCGACATCCTCGGGCTCGCCCATGCGTCCCAGGGGAATGGTGGCGATGATGGGCTTAATAACCTCTTCGGGCAGGTTGGCGACCATATCGGTCTTGGTTACGCCAGGCGCGACGGCATTGACGCGAATACCCATGGGGGCGAGCTCGCGCGAGAGCGACTGGACCATGCCGTTGACGGCAAACTTGGACGTAGGATAGCCGCCGCCGGAGGGCTGGCCATACTTGGCGACCATTGAACTCGTGGTGGTGATGGTGCCGCCGTGGCCGGCCGCGGTCATGATCTTGGCGGCAGCCTGGTGACCATTAAAGACGGCGACGACATTGAGGTCCATGACCTTTGCAAACTCTTCTGCCGTGTAATCCAAAAGGGGCGAGCGCTGGGAGATGCCGGCGTTGTTGACGACCGTGTCCAAGCCGCCCATGTCGGCTGCAGCCTGGGTAAAGGCCTCAGTCACGGCTTCGAGTGAGGTGAGGTCGCAGGAGCGGCCCCAGACCTTGGCGTCGGGATAGGCGGCTGTCAGCTTCTCAACGGCCGCATCGGCGGTCTCTTGACGCGAGCCAAAGACGGTGACGGCGGCGCCCTCCTCGATAAAACGGCAGGCGATGGCATAGCCGATACCGCGCGTGCCTCCGGTGATGATTGCTTTCTTGCCCTCGAGCAGCATATCGCTTCCTCTCTTATGCGGATGGATACTTGCAGCACAGCATAGTGGCGGCAAAAAACAGCTGACGCCGCATATCGGTAAACGGTATCCACGGTTGTTGACGAACGGTCAAGTTGTTCAAACGTTAGTCGACCACTTCGTGCAAAAGATGCAACTAAAAGGGGCTCCCATCCAATCGGACGGGAGCCCCTCATGCGTTATTTGATTTGCCGAGAATCAGGCTAGTTGGCCATGACGCCTTCGGTCCATGCCTCGACGTCCTCGATGCGAAGGACGTTGGCGACCTCGGCCACGCAGTCGACGCTGGCAAGCTCGGCGGCGGCAGCCTGGACGTCCTTCTCGAGTGCGCGGTGCGTCAGGAAGATGACCGAGCAGGCATCGCTGACGCCCGACTTGCCGTCCTCGACCTGGTTGATGAGCGAGATCGAGATGTTGTGCTTGGCAAAGATGTCGACCGTCTCGGACAGGGCGCCCACGCGGTCGGCGACCTTCAGGCGCACATAGTACTTGGTCTGGAGCTCGTCCATGGGCTTAAAGGCGAGGTTGTGACCATAGGGCTCAATCTCGGGCAGCGGAGCCACGCCGCGGCTAATCTGCTCGGAGAGCGACAGGATATCGCCCACGACGGCGCTCGCGGTGGGGAAGGAGCCTGCGCCGGCACCGTAGAACATGGTTTCGCCCACGGCGTCACCCACCACGTAGACGGCGTTCATGGCGCCGTTGACCTTGGCGAGCATATGGTCTGCCGGGATGAGCGTGGGGTGCACACGAACGTCAACGCCGGCGTCGGTGTTGCGGGCGATGCCCAGCAGCTTGATGGTATAGCCGAGCTCGCGGGCCTGAGCGATGTCCTCGGCACCGATGGTGCGGATGCCCTGCTGATATACGTCATCGGTGGTCACGCGGGTGCCAAAGCCGATGGAAGCGAGGATTGCCGTCTTGCTGGCGGCGTCGAAGCCGTCGACGTCGGCGGACGGGTCGGCCTCGGCGTAGCCCTTGGCCTGGGCGTCGGCGAGCACGTCGGCGTAATCGGCGCCCTCGGCGTCCATGCGCGACAGGATGTAGTTGGTGGTGCCGTTGAGAATGCCGGCGATGGTCAGGATCTTGTTGCCCACCAGGTCGTGCTCAAGCGTGCTCACGATGGGGATGCCGCCGCCGCAGCTGGCCTCGCACTTAATCTGCACGCCGCACGCACGCGCCTTCTCGGCAAGCGTCTCGACGTGACGGCCCAGCAGGGCCTTGTTGGCGGAGACGACGTGCTTGCCGTGCTCAAAGGCAGTGGTAAAGATCTCGGTTGCGGGATGCTCGCCGCCGATCAGCTCGACGACGATGTCGACGGCGGGGTCGGTGACGACGTCGTGCCAGTCACTCGTAAAGGCCTCGCGCTCAATGCCTGCCGCCTCGGCCTGCTCCCAAGCAAGCGCGCAGGCGCGGGTCAGCTTAAGGTCGATGCCGTAGGCTGCCAGGTACTCATCGTGGTGGCTCTTGATCAGACGGGCCACGCCGCCGCCGACGGTTCCCAGACCGATCAGACCGACGTTCACGGTGCGCAGGGGTTCGCTCATAGATAGCTCCTTCGTGCATCTTATAGATGGATTAACCGCTTAAAGGTTGAGTGCATTCTAGCGTGAACCGAGGACGCGTGCTCGCCAGGCAACAGGAGTCGCACAAAACGGCACCCCCGAAACGCTGCGGAAACATTGGAAACATGCTCACTACAAACGAACTTCCGTAACAAACTGTCAACGTTTGCACCATAAGGTTTGCCCTGTGCGACTGGGGCATGCAGGCGCTCGTCGGCTCCGTCACCACCGGTGCCGCCGTCGCCGTCTCGGGCGAGATCGCCGATGCCTTTGCCGAGCAGGCCAAGGCATCCAAGCTCGACATCGTCGATACCGAGACCTTTAAGGACGACTCCTCCACGAGCTTTATCAACCAGCCGACCAAGGCCATGCGCAAGATCAAGATCGAGGGCCTGACGGGCGAGCTGACGTGGAACGACAAGGGCCAGGTTGAAAAGCCCGCTACGGCATATGTGATTCAGGGCGGCAAGTACATCGCCGCCTAGGTGCGTACAAAACGCGACCGGTGAGGGTGTTTTAATCAGGGCAGGGGCGCTTGTAACAGAATGGAAATATTACTTTCACATAATAAAGTGGCTAAACTGCATAAACCGATAGAAATACGCATAATTATGGATAAATGGACAAAACAAAAGAAAAGTTGAAATAATCGCCACTTTTCTCAACTAAAGCGTCTACTATTTTGCGAACGCCGAACACGGCGAAGGATGGCCTGTCGGGTAACCGAAACCCGACGAGATTTGAGAGGAGAGCCGCATGTCGAGCCTCACCGGTAAGTCATTGAACCCTGTTATGAATCGCAGGAGCGTTATCGCGAGCGCAGCAGGTCTGGGGGCGATGTCCATTCTAGCTGGCTGCTCCTCCAACGGCGGCGACAGCGGTTCCGCTTCGAGCGACGCTTCGTTTAAGATCGGCACCATCGGCCCGCTGACCGGCGCCAACGCGTCCTACGGCAAGTCCGTTACCCAGGGTGTCGAGCTTGGCTGCAAGGATTTCTCGACCAAGGAGCTGCCGCTTGCCAGCAAGGCCGAGGACGACCAGGCCGATGGCGAGAAGGCCGTCAACGCCTTCAACACCCTGCTCGACTGGGGCATGCAGGCCCTCGTCGGTCCGACCACCACGGGTGCGTCGGTTGCCGTTGCCGCAGAGTGCGGTAACGACCCCAAGACGTTCATGATCACCCCGTCCGCGTCCTCCGAGGACGTCACCGACGGCAAGGATTGCGTCTTCCAGGTTTGCTTCACCGACCCCAACCAGGGTGTCAACGCTGCCAAGTTCCTGGCAGAGAAATATGCGGACGAGAAGTTCGTGCTGTTCTATAACTCCGGCGACGCCTATTCTTCGGGCATCGCAGATTCCTTTAAGGCCCAGGCCGCTGAGTCCAAGCTCGAGATTGTCGACGAGGAGACCTTTAAGGACGACTCCGCCACGAGCTTTACCAACCAGCTGACCAAGGCCAAGCAAGCCGGCGCCACCATGATCTTTGCGCCGATCTACTACACGCCGGCGTCCGTCCTGCTCAAGAACGCCAAGGACATGGGCTACGACGTCAAGATGATGGGCTGCGACGGCATGGACGGCATCCTGGGCGTTGAGGGCTTCGACACCTCTCTTGCCGAGGGTCTGCTGCTCATGACCCCGTTCTCCGCCGACGACGAGAAGAACGCCGACTTCGTCAACGCTTACAAAGATAAGTACGGCGATACCCCCGACCAGTTTGCCGCCGACGCCTACGACGGCGTGCACGCGGTGGCCGAGGCCCTCAAGGAGGCCGGTCTTGGTGTCGACGCCGACCCGACCGAGGCCGCCGAGAAGCTGTCCAAGGCTATGCTCAAGATTACCGTTGACGGTCTGACCGGCAAGCTCACCAGGAACGATAAGGGCCAGGTCCAGAAGGAGCCCACGGCGTACGTCATCACCGACGGCAAGTACGTACAGGCCTAACTGGCCGCCTTACATAGAGCGGTTTTGATCCCAAGCAGGGGAGGTTTTGGCCTTCCCTGCTTGCTTGGTATCTAGGGACGATGTAACGTCCCTGTTTCATACATCAACTGGAAACCTATTCGAAAGGGGGATGTGGAACATGACGGTCTTTATCCAATACCTGGTCAACGGCCTGTCCATGGGCAGCGTCTACGCCATCATCGCGTTGGGCTACACCATGGTCTACGGTATCGCCAAGATGCTGAACTTCGCTCACGGCGACGTCATCATGGTCGGTGCCTATGTCTCGTTCTGCGCCACGTCGTATCTCGGCCTCCCGGGCTGGGCATCTGTAGTTCTCTCTTGTGTGGTCTGTACCGTTCTCGGTGTTCTCATCGAGGGTCTGGCCTATAAGCCGCTGCGTCAGGCGGGCCCGCTGGCCGTTCTGATCACGGCTATCGGCGTGTATTACTTCCAGCAGAACGCCGCGCAGCTTCTGTGGGGCGCCACGCCCAAGAACTTCACTTCGCTCGTCACCTTCCAGGTGCCGGAGTTCTTGGCCAAGTTCAACGTAAGCGCCGTCTCGCTCGTCACCATCGTCGCCTGCCTGGTTATCATGGCCGGCCTGATGTTCTTTACAGGTAAGACCAAGATGGGCAAGGCCATGCGCGCCGTGTCCGAGGACAAGGCCGCCGCTCAGCTCATGGGCATCAACGTCAACCGCACCATCTCGATGACGTTTGCCATCGGCTCTGCCCTTGCCGCCATCGCCGGCGTGCTGCTGTGCTCCTACTCGCCGGTGCTGCAGCCTACGACGGGCGCCATGCCTGGCATCAAGGCCTTCGACGCCGCCGTCTTCGGTGGCATCGGCTCCATCCCCGGCGCCTTTGTCGGCGGCATTCTCATCGGCATCATCGAGGCGATGGCGCAGGCCTACATTTCCACGAGCCTTGCCAACTCCATCGTCTTTGGTGTTTTGATCATCGTCCTGCTCGTCAAGCCTGCCGGCCTCTTGGGCAAGTACGTCCCCGAGAAGGTGTAGGTGAGCGTTATGAAGTTTCTTAAAGACAAGCAGACGCGTCACGACTTTGTTACGTACGCCATGTGCCTTGTGGCGTTCGCCATCGTGTTCTTTATGCAGTCGCACCACATGATTCCGCGCATGATCGCCGGTCAGTTGGTTCCCATCACGGCCTACATCGTCATGGCCATTTCCCTCAACCTTGTCGTCGGCATCGCGGGCGATCTGTCGCTGGGCCATGCGGGCTTTATGAGCGTCGGCGCCTACACGGGCATCGTCACCGCGGTCGCCCTTGAGAGCGCCGTTCCCTCCGATCCGGTGCGCCTTATCATCAGCATCGTGGTCGGCGCCTTCGCTGCTGCCATCCTGGGCTTCTTGATCGGTATCCCGGTCCTTCGCCTGAGCGGCGATTACCTGGCTATCGTGACCCTGGCTTTTGGCGAGATCATCAAGGAGATCGTCACCTGCCTCATCGTGGGCGTCGACTCCCGCGGCCTGCACGTGATCTTTAACATCACGGGCAACTCTACGATCGACGACCTGCACCTGCTCGAGGACGGCACCGCCATCATCAAGGGCGCGCAGGGCGCCTCGGGTGTGTCGACGTACTCGACCTTCCTCGCCGGTGCCATCCTGGTCATGGTTGCGCTCGTGATTGTACTCAACCTGGTTCGCAGCCGTACCGGTCGTGCCATCATGGCCGTGCGCGACAACAAGATCGCTGCCGAGTCCGTGGGCATCTCCGTCACCCAGTACCGCATGATCGCCTTCGTGGTTTCCGCTGCCCTCGCCGGTGCTGCCGGAGCTCTCTTCGGCGGTAACTTCTCGCAGCTTTCCGCCACCAAGTTCGACTTCAACACGTCCATCCTCATCCTGGTGTTCGTGGTCCTGGGCGGTCTGGGCAATATGCGCGGCTCCGTCATCGCGGCGGCGCTGCTCACGGTGCTTCCCGAGCTGCTCCGTCAGTTCTCGGACTACCGCATGCTCATCTACGCCATCGTGCTGATCCTGGTCATGAACTTTACCAGCAACGCGAAGCTCAAGGCGTTCTTCGGTCGCGTCAAGGACCGCTTTGCATCCAAGAAGGG
>CAJMPM010000052.1 GCA_905215225.1 uncultured bacterium | reverse complement strand
GGCGCCGACGAGATCGTGACCTTCCCGGCTGGCTACACCGAGATCGGTCCTGTGATGAAGAAGCTTCGCGAGACCCTGACTGGTATCCAGTCTGGTGCTGTCGAGGACAAGCACAACTGGGTTTACACCGTCGCGTAATTTGTCTTACCTATCCGGGCAGAGAACAAGTTCCCTCCCGGCGCGTCCTCGGACATGCAAGAAGCCCTCGCTGCGCACTTCGTGCGGCGAGGGCTTCTTGCGTCCTGCGGAGTGCGCCGGGAGGGAACTTGTTCTCTGCCCTGCGGGTGCGGCGATGTCACAACGGGCAATGATTAATCTGAATAAAGATGGTGCGCGGCCTTTTAGGCTGCGCTTTTGCTTTGCTTCGCGCCATGTGGGGGCGGTGGCGACGTGCATTTTTGCGAGTATTCTGCAGTCGAAGGTCCCTGCATACCGATCTCGGGCAAAAAATCGGGAGTTCTCGATGTTTTCTACGAATGATGGGCGGGGTTATGGGCTGACAACGTTTGATTTGCAGGGATATTCGCGGTCTTTGGCATTTATCGTGGCGCCCGAAGCTCTTGGTTATGTTGAATACTCCTAAAAATGCACGGCGCTTAGAGGGGGACCTTCGCGAAAAAGGAAACCGCCCCGTCGAAGTATGCATTCGACGGGGCGGTTTATGCATTTGGCCGACTAAGGATGCGCTGTCAAACTACTAGAACTTGACGGTCGGGGCCTGGCGGGCGGCCTCGGCGGCCTCGAAGCCCTGGCGCTCCTTAAACTGGAAGATGCCGGCAAAGATGACAGCCGGGAACGTCTGAATGGCGTTGTTGTAGCTGAGCACGCAATCGTTGTAGCTCTGGCGTGCATAGCTAATCTTGTTCTCGGTATCCTCGAGCGATGCCTGCAGCTGCGTAAAGTTGGTGTTTGCCTTAAGATCGGGATAGGCCTCGGCTACGGCGAAGAGCTGACGCAGCGCACCGGTCAGCACGTTGTCGGCTTCCATCTTGGCCTCGGGGGTGGTGGCGCTCACGGCGGCGTTGCGCGCGTTGACTACGGCGGCGAGCGTGTCCTGCTCGTGCTTGGCGTAGCCCTTGACGGTCTCGACCAGGTTGGGGATCAGGTCGTTGCGACGCTGCAGCTGCGTATCGATGTTCTGCCAGGCGTTATCGATGCGGTTACGCTTGGTGACCATGTTGTTGTAGATGCCGGCGATGGCGCAGGCAATCACAATGACAACAACGATGCCGATGATGACGGGAAGCATGATGTCTCCGTTTCGAATGGCCGCGGCGGCATGCGCCAGCTGCCGTTGGTATAACGCTACTAGTATACCCGCAACGTTTTGTCGTGCCGAACTTTCCGGTAAGCGTTGTGTTTTCGGCGTGGGTGGCACCGGGGCAAAGCGCGCGAGGTACAGGTGTAAGATATGCGACAGATTGACGAGTGTTGTCTTTGCCCTGAGGATGGCGATACCAGTGGACCTTCGCATTAAGAAAACCTACCGCGCCCTGTTCGATGCCTTCACCGAGCTTCTCGAGGAGCATCGTTTTGAGGACCTGACGGTTGCCATGCTGTGCGACCGCGCCATGATTCGCCGCACGACGTTCTACAAGCACTTTCGCGACAAGAACGATTACTTTGCCTTTTATATCGATGAGCTCATGTCGGGCTTGCCTCAAAAACAGCCCGATGAGGCCGGCGCAGTGTCTGCCGAGGACGTGCGCGCGCTTCGGCACGCGATTTTGGACGATGCCATGGATTTAATTCTGGCGCACGAGCAGCTCATGGATAACATTTTGGCAAGCAGCATGTCGGGCATGTTGACCAACGTTATTTGCGACCGCATTGCCCGCTCCATCCGCGAGCGTGTGATGAACGTGCTTGCCGAAGACGCCCTGGCGCCCGTTTCACTCGAGACGACATCGGAGTTTATCGCCGGTGGCATTATTCGACTGTTCACAAATTGGTGGGAGTCGGGTCACGATCTTGAGCGTCGACCCGAGATAGCCGACGTGGTCGATGCGCTGTTTGAGCGCACCATGACGCCGGTGAATCACTAAGGTGGCGGAGAGAGGGGGATTCGAACCCCCGGAACGCTCTCGCGCTCAACGGTTTTCAAGACCGCCGCATTCAACCGCTCTGCCATCTCTCCGTGAGTCGTAATGATAGCATCGTTTTGGATTTGCAACAGGGAAGGCGAACGATGACGAGCACCGGAATCGATGAGAAGTTCATGCGCGAGGCGCTGGCGGAGGCACGCGCCGCCGCGGCGGTGGGCGAGGTGCCCATCGGAGCCGTGGTGGTACGCGCGGGCGAGATTGTCGCGAGGGCGCATAATCGCCGCGAACTCGACCAGGATCCTTCGGCTCATGCCGAGTTTTCGGCCCTGTGTGCCGCCGCTCAGACGCTTGGACGCTGGCGCCTTTCCGATTGCACGGTCTACGTGACGCTCGAGCCCTGCTGCATGTGCGCGGGGCTTATGGTTAACGCGCGCGTGGGGCGTTGCGTGTATGGCGCGACCGATGCCAAGGCGGGTGCGCTGGGCTCGCTATACGACCTCAATGTCGATTCGCGCCTGAACCATCGGTTTAATGTAACCGCCGGCGTGCTGGCAGACGAGTGCCGCGCGGTGCTAAGCAGCTATTTTAGTGGGCTGCGTGGCACCGATGGTGCTGGCTGCGGTTGTGGGGGCGATCTTGAGGCGCATGCCGCTCATGCCGAGGCGCTCGCGTGTGCCGAAGATATTGCCGTTGAGGCGGTCGATTCTGGTGCCGCGTGTCGCCGGCCCCGCCGTGTGCTGCTGGCGATTGATTCCTTTAAGGGCAGCGTTTCGAGCGCGCAGGCGGAGGAGGCAGTTGCCGAGGGCGTGCGCCGCGTGTGGTCTGATGCCCAGGTGACCACGTTGCCGCTGGCGGATGGCGGTGAGGGGACGCTCGATGCCGCTGCCGCGTGCGGCGGTGAGGTCGTGGCATATGAAGTCGCAGGTCCTCTGGACAATCGCGTGTCTGCTCGGATGTTGGTGGGTGGTGAGCGCGAGTCCGCGGTCATCGAGATGGCCGAGGCGGCTGGCATCGGGTACTCGCCTTGCACGGAGTCGTCGGCGCTGGCTGCTACAACCTATGGCGTGGGCGAGCTCATGCTTTGCGCGGTCCGTGCTGGGGCAAAGACTATCTATATTGGTTTGGGCGGCAGTGCCACCAACGACGGTGGCGCCGGCATGCTGCAGGCGCTGGGCGCCTGCCTTGTCGATGAGCGTGGCCGCAATATCGCCCCCGGTCTCGCAGGCCTTGAACACGTGGCGAGTATCGATTTGGTACCGGCGCTTGGGGCGCTGAACGGCGCGCGTGTCATCGTGCTTTCCGACGTCGAGAATCCGCTCGTGGGGCGTCGAGGCGCACTGGCGGTGTTCGGTGGACAGAAGGGTCTGCCGACGGGGGATGCCGAGGCCCTGGGCAAATACGACGGATGGATGGTCGGCTATGGCCGCCTGCTCGATGCGGCGATTGCTAGGGCGCGGGCTCAGGGGTTGTTGCGCACACCCGAGGGCGCACGGACATTTGGCTCGGTGCTCGGCGTGCCCGGCGCGGGCGCGGCGGGTGGCTTGGGTGCCGCGCTGCTGGCGCTCGGCGCCGAGTTGCGCTCGGGTGTGGAGACGGTGCTCGATCTGATTGGGTTTGACGAGCGCGTGCGCGATGCCGACCTGGTCATAACGGGCGAGGGCAACATGGATGAGCAGTCCGCCGCTGGAAAGGCACCGGTGGGCGTGGCTCGTCGTGCGAAGCGATATGGCAAGCCGGTGGTCGCCGTCGTGGGCGGTCGTGCTGACAACCTGGATGCGGTGTATGGGCAGGGTGTCGACTTAGCTCTGCCGGTCTGCCGCAGGCCCATGCCCCTTGACCAAGCGCTCGACCCCCAGGAAGCCACAACCAATCTCATCTGCGCCGGTGAAGCCGCCGCCCGATCCTACGACCTCGCCCGCCTCTAGAAAAACTATCGTTCGGTTTAGCTTGGATAGCCAAAAAGTAGTCAAAAAAGCCCTGTCCCAAACTAGCTATCTTGCCGTGGCGAGCGAGAGCGGGTAAGATATATCGAGCGCCTAGCGCGTTCGATGGGTTCGGATGACGACATGTTCCGAATCTGGTCAGGTCCGGAAGGAAGCAGCCATAAGGAGCCTCTGTCGGGCATCCGAATCCATCGAGCGCACGGGCGCTTTTTGGTGCCGCGACATGGCCCGGCCGGCGGCGAGGTGTTTGGTGTCTCGCTGGTCCTCGGCTTCGCCTGCGGGATCGCTCGACTACCAAACACCTCGCCGCCGGCCGGGCCCCGTCGTCCAAAAATCACCCGTAAAGGCGCGTTTATCTAATTTAAATCTATCCCTTGTGGAATGCGGCTTGCTGGTGTTGTCTGGGCATTGATGGCTATGTGGTTCAAGAGGCGGCGGTGCTGTTGCTTGAATTTTTGCAGTTAAAGAGGCCCGTTTCCCTGGGTTGGGGAAACGGACCTCTTTTTGTCTCTGGGCTTGTGGATTGGCGAAGGCGATATGCTCTGGCAGCTATTTTGAGTTCCTGATGCGGCGTGTGGCTGTGGCGGTTATTCCGAGGCCTGCGGCGGCGACTGCTGCGAGTGCGATTGCGCTCGGTGCTGTGTCGCCCGTGTTTGCGAGCTTGCCGGCGGTCATATTTGCTTGCTTGCTGCTGCTCGAGTTCGCCTGCTTGGTGGAGCTTGGCGGGGTATTTTTGCCGGTCGCGGGCGAGCTGGCGGGCTGTGTTGCCTCGGCCGGTTGCGCCGAGTTGGAGGGAGGCGTCGTCTCGGTCGGTTTCGTTATCTCGGGCGAGGCGGCCTTGTCTGCCGCGGCCTTTGCCTCTTCGTATGCCTTGCAGGCGTCGTCATAGGCCGCTTGCGCCTTTTCCAAATCGCCGAGGAGCGCATTTCGCTTGGCAATGTCCTCGTCGATCTGGGCTTTAGCTTCCTCTGCCTCACTTTCGAAATGCTGAACCTGTTTTTCCTGGCTTTCGAGTCGGCGTTGGTAGGAGTGAAGATCATCTTCATAAGATTTTTCTCGCCTTTCTGCCGCCATGATCTCACTGCGCAACTGCTTAATATGCTCCTTAATAGCTGTGCTGGGCTCCTCGTCGCCGAGTGCTTCAAGTGCCTTATCTAATTCTGCCTGAAGGCCGCTTGTCCGGTTGTGGGCCTCATCGTATTTGGCTTGGGCTGCATCGACGTTCGCTTGCATGGCGGGAAGGGGTTCCCTCCGTTTGGCGGCTTCCGTCACCACCATGTCGTAGATCTCTTGAAAAGCGGCAATGTCATCATCGATTTCCGCAAGTTTCTCGGGACTTGCGGCGTCTTTTGCGGCCTCGAGGTTTTTGAGCGCTTCCTGCATGGCTGCATACGCTTTTTCTTTTGCGGCGGCCGCATCTTCCGTCTGCAAGGCAACTGCACCGGTGGGGGAGCTGGTTTCTGCCGCGATCGCCGTTACGGGGGCGATTCCCGCGACAAGTGCCGCGGAAAGGGCGATGCCCACAGTTGCTCGTCTTGCTCTTCTTGCGAGAATGTCGTTCATCTCGGCACCTCATTTCAAGGGTCGGCGACTAACTTGGTAGCACTAATGTAAGTATATCAGGCGGTTAACCCGCTCTTGAATCTCGCCAGAAATGACGAGTTGTTTACGCTTCTTATGAGCTCACCGTACTATCATGATTCGAATTGAGTGTGAAAGATGATAGGGAGCGCCTTTTTATGATTGAGTTGCTCAGGCGTTTTGGTGGTAAGTTTCGCCGGTATATGGTGATTGGCCCTGCGTGCAAGCTGATCGAAGTGATCTTTGACCTGCTGACGCCGCTGGTGATTGCCCAGATGATCGATAAGGGCATTGGCTCGCACGACGTGAGCGCCGTTATCCACTACGGCATGGTACTTGCCGCTATGGCCGTGATCGGCATCTCGTTTACGCTCGTCTGCCAAAAGATGGCGGCGCTCACCTCGCAGGGCATGGGCACCGACATTCGCGGCGCGCTCTACGAGCACATCAACAAACTGAGCTACGCCGAGCTCGACCGCTTTGGCACGCCGTCGCTTATCACGCGCATCACCAACGACGTCAACCAGGTGCAGCTTGCCGTGGCGCTGGGCGTGCGCATGCTCATCCGCTGGCCCTTCCTGGCGGTTGGTTCTATGTGCGCGGCTCTCGCCATCGACCTTAAGCTCGGCATCATCTTTTTGATTTGCACGCCCGCCATCGGCTTGGTGTTTTGGTTTGTCATGGCGCGCTGCATTCCGTATTACAGACAGCTGCAGGCAAAGCTCGACCGCATTGCGCTCATTTGCCGCGAGGGGCTTTCGGGTGCCCGCGTGGTCCGCGCCTTTGTGCGCGAAGATCACGAGCGTGAGCGCTTTGCCCAAGCTGCCGATGACCAGGCCCATACCGCCATCGCGGTGGGCAAGCTCTCGTCGGTCCTCAACCCCGTAACGTTTTTGGTGATGAACCTGGGCGTGTGCGCCATCCTGTGGGTGGGCGGCATCCAGGTCAACGTGGGCGAACTCACACAGGGCCAGGTCATGGCGTTTGTGAACTACATGACGCAGACCCTGACCTCCATCGTGTACGTCGCCAACCTGGTCGTGGTCTTTACCAAGGCGAGCGCGAGCGCGTCGCGTATCAACGAGGTGCTCAACTGCGAGCCGAACATCACCGACGAGGACAACGAGCCGGTCGTGCTGCCCGAGCCGAGCGAACTGGCGGGTGGCGCTGTTCCGGTTCCCGCGCTGAGCTTGAGCCATGCGAGCTTTTCGTTTGGCGCGGGCGCGGCAAATGCCGTGAGCGATGTGACCCTGGAGCTGCCGCTGGGCAAAACGCTCGGCATTATCGGCGGCACGGGCAGCGGCAAGTCCACGCTCGTCTCGCTTATCCCGCGCCTGTACGATGCAGGCGCCGGCAGCGTGTGCGTGATGGGCGCCGACGTGCGCGCTTGGCCGCTCGACCAGCTGCGCCATGTGGTTGCGACTGTTCCGCAGCGTGCGTCGCTGGTGAGCGGCACTATCCGCAGCAACCTGACCTGGCGCGATGAAGCCGCGACCGACGAGGAGCTCTGGGCAGCGCTCGATATGGCGCAAGCGAGCGAGTTCGTGCGCAGCAAGTCGCAGGGGCTCGATGCCCCGGTCGAGGCGGGCGGTAAGAACTTCAGCGGTGGCCAGCGCCAGCGTCTGACCATCGCGCGTGCCCTAGTGGGCTTGCCTCAGATATTGATCATGGATGACTCCGCGTCGGCGCTCGACTTTAAGACCGACGCGGCGCTTCGCCATGCCATTCGCGAGCGCAGCGTGCGCGGTGCCGTCGAGGGCGGGCTGCCGCTCACGACCGTCATCGTGAGCCAGCGCGTCTCGACCGTGCGCGACGCCGACATGATCTGCGTACTCGACCACGGCTCGGTTGCGGGTCTGGGCACGCATGATGAGCTGTACGCGACCTGCCAGCTCTATCGCGAGATTTGCCAGTCGCAGCTTCGCCGCGAGGAACTCGAGGGCCAGCGGGGGAGCACGGCGCCCGCGTCCGCACCGATCGCCTCCGCATCCGTCTGCGCAAAGGAGGGCTGCTAAATGAATCCGTACACTTCTTCCGGTTCGGTCGCCACGATGACGGCCAACGTGTCCGGTAACGATAACCTCAACGACCTGGGCGACGGTCCGCGCCAGCCCGGCGACCCCGAGCGCTATCCCGTGGGTGCGGTGACCCGCCGCCTGCTGGGCTATGTTCGCCCGCACCGCGCCTCGTTTACGGCGTCGTTTGTGAGCGCCGCCATCTCGGTGATCTTGCAACTCTATACGCCCATCCTTATCGGCGAGGGCATCGACCTCATCGTCGCCACCGGGCAGGTGGACTTCGATGCGCTGCTGCCGCTCGTTACCAAGCTCGCGATTGTCGTGGTGGGCGCGGCGGCCTTCCAGTGGCTACAGGGCTATTGCGTCAACCGCCTGTCCTACGAGACGGTGCGCGACATGCGCGTGGAGGCGAGCGATAAGCTCAGCCGCATGCCGCTCAGCTTTATCGACGGCCATGCCCACGGCGACCTTATGAGCCGCGTGGTCAACGACGTCGATCAGGTGGGTGACGGCCTGCTGCAGGGCTTTACACAGCTCTTTACCGGCGTCATCACCATCGTTGGCACGCTCGCGTTTATGCTCTCCATCAACCTGACCATGACGCTCGTGGTGGTGCTCGTCACGCCGCTTTCCATTTTTGCAGCCGGCGCCATCGCCAAGCTCTCCAACAAGAGCTTTACGGCACAGCAGCGCATCCAAGGCCAACTCGGTGGCCATATTGAGGAGTACGTAGGCGAGCAGAAGCTTGTCGACGCCTTTGCCTATGGCCCCAACGTGCACCTGCGCGTTGATGCCCTTAACGCCGAGCTCTATACGTCAGGCGAGCGCGCGCAGTTTATGGGTTCGCTCTCCAACCCCGGCACGCGCTTTATCAATAACATCATCTATGCCGTGGTCGCTGTGATCGGCTGCGTGGGCGTGATCACGGGCGTGCCCGCGGCGCTTACGGTGGGCGGCGTGCAGATTTTCCTGTCCTATGCCAACCAGTACACCAAGCCGTTCAACGAGGTCACCAACGTCATTACGCAGATCCAGACGGCGTATGCCTCGGCGCGCCGCATGTTTGCACTGCTCGACGCCCGCGAGCAGGAGCCCGATGCGTCAGATGCCGTGGAGCTTGCCGTCCCGCGTGGCGAGGTGACCTTTGAACACGTGGACTTTAGCTATGTGCCCGACCGCAAGCTGCTGCAGGATATCTGCATCGATGCCAAGCCCGGTATGCGCTTTGCCCTCGTCGGTCCCACGGGCTGCGGCAAGACGCCGCTCATCAACCTGCTGCTGCGCTTTTACGATATCGATGCCGGCCACATCACGGTTGATGGCAGGTCTTCGCGTGACTACACGCGCGCAAGCCTTCGCCGTGCCTATGGCATGGTGCTGCAGGACACTTGGCTGTTCGAGGGCACGGTGGCGGAAAACATCGCCTACGGGTGTCCCGATGCCACGCGTGAACAGGTTATCGAAGCCGCCAAGCGTGCGCACGCGCACAAGTTTATCGTGCAGCTGCCAGGCGGCTACGATACGGTGATCGGCGAGGACGGCGGCACGTTTAGCCAGGGCCAAAAGCAGCTGCTGTGCATTGCGCGCGTCATGCTCACCGACCCGGCTATCTT
>CAJMPM010000051.1 GCA_905215225.1 uncultured bacterium | reverse complement strand
GGCTCAGCTCGCGTATCTATTCGAGCCCGCCAATGGTGACGAGGGCTAATGGCGGACAGTCGAGCTCTCGGCAACACTTATAAACCTCGCTGCCGTCGCCCACGACCACAGGAAGGTAGATGACAGGCGCGCTTTCCGTATGATTCGAATAAACGGTTATCTGCTTTTGATGCGCTTCCATGACGGGCTTCTCTCAGTGTTGTGATATCGGCAGCCCCAATTGTCGCACGCCAGCGTATGCCGGTTGGGCTAGACCAAAGACAATCTCGTGCATCCCCTGCGGACGCATATGGAAAACGCCACCGCCGGAGGGGAGCTCGGCGGTGGCGTTGTTAAACGGTGCTGGGGCTCGGGGCCTTCGCGGGAGCTGCCATGTGCGCAGAGGCGTCTAAGAACGCTTACGGCTCGCCATGGTGCCTGCGGCGATAGCGGCTGTTCCCGCAAGGACGGTTGCCACGATGGCCGCACCCGAGGTGTCGCCGGTTGCCGCGAGCACGCCGGTAGTCTTGGCTTTCGTGGTTGAAGCCGCAACGGCCTTGGTCGGCTTTGAGCCCTCAGGCTTGGGGTTCTGCTTGGACTCCGCGGGCTTGCTTTCTGCGGGCTTGGTCTCGTCGGGCTTGGGGTCTTCCGGCTTGGCTACCTCGGGAGGTGCGATGGTCGTACTTTTGGCGACTGCTTTGATATAGAGGGAGTCGACCGTGGCGTCGCCCGTGCCGATGGCTTGGCCTGCCTCGTAGATGCCGTCACGGAGCTTGCGATAGTCAATGACCTTGCCGCCTTCGGGCGTCTGGATGGCGGCGTTCTCAATCTTGATGGTGCCGATTGTCTTGCCGTCAGCGCTCATGGCACGGGCAAAGATTGCCGCTGTATCTCCTTCGGCCGTTACCTTGCTGCGGATGATCGAGATGACTGCGGGTGTGACGCCCTCGCTGGTCTGGGCGATGATGCCGATGTTCTCGCCTTGGGGTTCGCGCCTCGTCTCGCCATCTTGGTTTTCGCTGTAGGGGATGGGGCCGTCGCCGTTCTCGACATAGCGGGCTATGGCCTTGACATCGGAGTCGCTGATGTAGATGTGGCCGCCCTTCTCGTTGGGTCGATCGTTTCTGGTGGAGAATGCAGCCGAAACCTCGCCTTCCGCAAACGCGTCCACGGTGGAGCCGTTCTTGATGTCGATGTCGCCCCCGTCAGTGATGAGGGCGATGGCCTGGCCGCCGCTCGCACTTGTGCGGACCGTCACGGTCGCGTGATCGAGCGTAACGCCCTTGTGGGCATAGACGCCATATTCAACACCGCTTGCGTCAAGGGAGGCGTTCGTGACCGCGAGACTGCCCTCAGCGTCGACGGCAAGATCTCCCTGGGAGCGTGCCTCGACCTGGCTGCCGCCCGAGATGTCGATGTTGCCGTCAGCCCAAATCGCCGCTTCTTCTATCGAGCTTGCTTCTACCTTGCCACCGCCTTTGATGATGATGCCACTGCCCGCGGCGACGCCGTAACCTTCGCCTCCTTTAGCGATCACTGTGCCAGAGGAATCGATGGTGGTCTTGCCCTTGGATTGGATACCTTCGGTACCGCCCGTTGCATTCACGGTGCCCGAGCCCGTGATAGAGAGGTCGCCCTTTGCCTCAATTCCGTCGGAAGTAGTGCTTGTGGTGTTCACGGTGCCTGGGCCTGAAATGGAGAGGTCGCCTGTGGATTTAATTGCACCGGCCTCGGCTGTCACATTGAGCTCATCCGTGCTATTCGAGCTCGTTATGTTCAACTCCGCTTTCTGGTTAGTGCCATCCTGCGCTTTGATGGCGGCTCCGGTGTAATCGGGCTCGGTTTTCACGGTGTTCTTGCCCTCGTACGCAATGTTGAGCTTGCCCTCGGCCTTGATCGCACCGCCGTCATAGCCGTTGAGCTTCATATCGTCGGCGCCGTCCCAGCTCCAGGTGCCGGCCTCGTCGCCTGCCGCGGTGCCGGCGTTGTACTGGGTGCCGCCGACGTCCACCCACTCGGCCGCGAGTGAGACGCTCGGCATGAGCAGCGAACTTACCGTGAGCGCGCAAACGGCGCCTACAACGATGCGGCGTGTCACGCGGCGCCAGCTGCCGTGTGCGAGCAGCGTGCGGCGGCGCACGTCGGGCTCGACAAAATGGGCTCCAGAGGTTTTGTCATTGCGCTTGGGGGTCGTGAACAAGGCGGCCATGGTTACTCCCATCCTCATAGGGCCTATGCGATTACGCCCAGCATATCTGCAGGATGTAGCCGGCGGTAGTGCCGTTTGGAGGGCAAAATGTCCAAAATTCGGGAAACAATACATCGCGCGCCCGTGCTCTGCCCGTCTTTAAAAGAAAAGCGCGGAGCCGCTCGATGCGACTCCGCGCTTTGGTGTTCTGCTTTGGCAGCTTTGCCGCTACGCTACAAAGAAGTAGACGAGGAAGGCAAGGGCTGCGATCCACATGAGCGGCTTGATCTTGGAGGCCTCGCCCTTAAAGAGCGCGACGATCACGTAGGCGATAAAGCCCAGGCCAATGCCGGCAGAGATGGAGTAGGTGAAGGGCACGCCGGCGACAATCATGAACGCCGGGAAACCCTGCGACACGTCGGACCAGTCGATCTCGGAGGCCTCGCTCATCATGAGGTAGCCGACGTAGACCAGAGCACCGCAGGTGGCGGCGCTGGAAACGATGGTGACGATGGGGGAGAAGAACGCGGCGAGAATGAACAGCACGCCGGTGGTGACGGAGGTGAGGCCCGTGCGGCCACCGTCGGCAGCGCCAGAGGTGGACTCGACGAAGGTGGTGATGGAGGAGACGCCCATGAAACCGCCCACAGCAGCGGCGGCGGAGTCGACGATCAGGATCTCCTTGATATCCTCGACGTTGCCGTCGTCGGTGAGGAACTCGCCCTGCTTGGCCACGGCCATCGCGGTGCCCATGGTGTCGAAGAAGTCACTCATGAGCAGCGAGAACGAGATGACGAGGAGCGTGGGGTCGGTAAGGACCTTGACGATGGCGGGCACGCCGCCGGCGTCGGCGATGGGGCCACCGATGCTCGAGAAGTCGAGCGGGGCGATGATACCGGTCGGAGCCTGGGTCACACCTAGGGGGATACCGGCGATGACGGCGACGACGATGCCGATGAGCAGCGAGCCGGGGACGTTGCGGCAGGCGAGGGCGACTGTCACTAGGATGGAGATGATGCCGACGATGAAGGTGGGGGAGGTGATGTCGCCCAGACCGACGAGTGTACCGGCGCCAGCGGTGATAATGCCGGCATCGCACAGGCCAATCATGGCGATGAACAGGCCCAGACCCACCGAGATGGCGTGACGCAGGACAACCGGGATGGCGTCCATGATGGCCTCGCGCAGGCCACAAAGCACGAGCAGCAAGATGACGATACCTTCGAGGAAGATAACGCTCATGGCCACATGCCAGTCGCCGCCGCACATGGTGGTGGCGATGCCCGCGATCATGGCGTTGATGCCCAGGCCCGACGCGCAGGCGAGCGGGCGGTTGGCGAAGATGCCCATGCAGATGGTCATGATGCCGGCGCCCAGGCAGGTGGCGCAGGCGAGCGCTCCCGCATCGATGCCAGCGCCCGAGAGCACCGCGGGGTTGACGGCGATGATGTAGGCCATCGCCAGGAATGTTGTCAGTCCAGCGCGAAGTTCGGTCCCGATTGTGGACTTGCGCTCACTGACGTGAAAAAGTTCGTCCATGCATACCCTTTCCTTGTTCGGCCCCGAGTTTAGGCCGATTGACACGAACTCACCCACTATATCGCCTTTGTGAAGTTGGTGTTCCTCGCATGTTGATGTTCGGCGGTTTGCAACGGACGGGCGGTATCTTTCGCATGAAATTGTGTAGGTACCGTATACTTAAGCGGTTACAACGACCCCTATGGAGGAACGTATGATTAAAGAGCTTTGCCACGACGAGGCTATCCTGTCCCAGCGTTGCGAGGTTGCGACCGTCGAGGACGAGTCGGTTGCTCAGGACCTGATCGATACCATCAAGTCGCTCGACGATGCCGGCTGCTTGGCCGCCAACCAGATTGGCGTTACCAAGAAGGTCTGCGTCTATCTGGACGACGCCGGCGAGCCCCACGTGCTCTACAACCCCCGTCTGGTGTTTGGCCTGGGCGCCAGCAAGATGGAGGAGAGCTGCCTGACGCACGAGGAGGTCACCAAGTCCACGCGCTATATCAAGTGCAAGGTCGCTTATGACGTGATCGTCGACGGCAAGATGCGCGAGCGCAAGCAGGACTTTGTGGGCTTCGAGGCGCAGATGATTCAACACATGATTGACCACTGTCTAGGAAAGTTGGTCTAAGGGGACCAAAGCACCGCACTTCGTCTCTTTTGGTCCGGACGTGACATTGTTGTCATGTCCGGGCTTTTGTGTTTAGCGCCTTTTTGTTTGGTGACAATGAACTTAGCGAGAACGTGAAGCTAGGAGGCGCTATGTGTACGAGTATTCGATTTACCGATAATTCCGGCCACATGTATCTGGGCCGCAACCTCGACTGGAGCTTTGACTACGGCCAACAGGTTCGCGTGATGCCGCGCGGGTTTCACATTCCGTATTCGTTTATCGACGACGCGACAGCGGCACACGCGGTGATCGGTAGGTGCAGCGATTATAAGAACTACCCTATGTTCTTCGACTGCGGCATCGATGCGGGCCGCGCCGTGGCGGGCCTCAATTTCCCGGGTTATGCCGAGTATGCCGAGGGACCGGTTGATGGAAAGACCAATATCGCGGCCTATGAGTTTCCCCTGTGGGTGGCAGCGACGTTCTCGACGGTCGATGAGGTCGAGGCCGCGCTGCGCGACACGGTGATTGTCGCCAAATCTGCCGGAGAGGGGCTGGGCGTGTCGCTGCTCCATTGGATTATCGGCGACAGCCAGCGCAGCATCGTGGTCGAGATGATGGCTGACGGCCTGCATGTATACGACAATCCGGTCGACACCCTTGCCAATCAGCCGACTTTCCCGTGGCACATGGAAAACCTGCGCACCTATATCACGGCCACAAGCGATTTTCCGCAGACGGCGACATGGCGTGGCGCCGAGCTTAAGCCCTATGGAGCCGGTGCCGGCATGCGCGGCATTCCGGGCGATTGCTATTCGCCGAGCCGTTTTGTAAAGGCGGCGTACCTCAATGCCAATTATCCGCAAAAGGAGAGCGAGACCGAAAACGTCGTCCGCATGTTCCGTTCACTCGAGGGCGTGGTGATGATCGAGGGAGCGTCCAGGATGGGCGATGGCAAGTTCGAGAAGACTATCTACACCGGATGCTTTAGCGCGCGCACGGGCAATTATTACTACGCGATGTATGGGGATCCGTCGATTCGCTACGTGAGCCTGATGGATGCCGAGGGCGCGAGCCCCGATAGGCTCGTGGTTCCCGAGCCGCGTCGTTCGTAGCCGTTGGCTTTACTGCAATGCAAAGCGGCCCTGCATCTCTCGCGAGGTGCAGGGCCGCTATCGTCGATGGGTGACGGCGCTAGAAGTTGGCGTCGTTGAGCTGTTCGCTCTCGAGGCCGTCGAGCTGTTGCTGTTCGGGCGTATCGGCGACGCTCTCGAGCAGCTCGGTGGGATCGACGTTCATGTCCTTACCGGCCTCGTTGCCGTTGACCAGGTCGTCCGAGAAGATATCGACTTCCATTTCCTCGGCTTCCTCGATTTGGACCTCGAGTGGCACCTGGGTGCGTACGAGCTTGACTGCTGGACGCATGCGGGCAAAGAGCGGTACGTACTCGATGATGATGGCCGAGTTCTCAAGACCGTACCAGCGTGCCGGGCTTCCGCAGGCGCGGCGGACGGCATACTTGATGGCCATCACGCGATGGTCGTTGCGGTTGATGTCCGTCTCGGGAGCAAGCATCTTGCGCAGCATGCAAAAACGGAAGTCGCCCACGTTGCCGCGCGTCTCGTAGATGGAGTAGGTGTGATGCTGCGGCGGCAGCTCACCCGATGCCATCAAGTCGCCAACGATCTGACGCAGGTAAGCATTGATGCGCTGGTTGACCTTAAAGCCCAGGTCCAAGCGCACGCGGAACAAAAAGTCCGTGCCAAAGGTCTCGACGGAATACTCGTGCGTATAGGGCTCATCGGTGACATGCACGTTGATGAACCAGTATGCCTTGGCGCGCTTGGGATGCTTATCCAAGATGGAGTAGAGCACGTCGCGGTCGAGTGTGAGCGGGTCGGGGCTGTTGGTGAGGAACACCAGATTGTCGGCGAGCACGGGGTAGGTCTCGTCGTTGCGCAGGCGGTTGAGCTGATCGATGTACTTGGAGACGGGCAGCAGGATCGTCTGCGTGCGCTCGATGGCGGTGCCGCGGCGCCACACGTACATAAGGCCAAACAGCAGCGCGGCCAGGAAGATCATGACGTAGCCGCCGTCAAAGAACATGGTGAGGCACGAAGCGAAGAAGCACAGCTCAATGGCACCAAAGAGCAGGGCGAAGACGCAGGCGCCCAGCTTGTGCTTGAGGATGCCGGCGATGTAGCTCGTCAAAAGCGTCGTGGTCATGAGCATGGTCACGGTAATGGCGAGGCCGTAGGCGCTCTCCATGCGCTCGGAGTTTTGGAACAGCAGCACGATGAAGATGCAGCCGACCCACATGATGTTGTTGACGAGCGGAATATAGAGCTGGCCCTTGGTGTCGCTGGGGTAGTGGATGCGCAGGTGCGGCATAAGGTTGAGGCGCGTTGCCTCGGATACCAGCGAGAACGAGCCGGTGATGAGCGCCTGCGAGGCGATGATGGCCGCCACGGCCGAAAGCACGATGGCAAAGGGGCGCAGGGGCTCGGGGAGCATCATATAGAACGGGTTGACGATATCCATCGCGAGCATCTGGGGGTTGGAGTTATTGGCGAGCAGCCAAGCGCCCTGACCCAGATAGTTGAGGATAAGGGCCGCCTTAACAAACGGCCAGGATGCATAGATGTTTGCCTTGCCCACGTGGCCCATGTCCGAGTAGAGGGCCTCGGCGCCGGTCGTCGACAGAAAGACGAAGCCGAGCACCATGATGCCCGAGTGGTTGATGGGCGAGAACAGGAACATGATGCCGCGGATGGGGTTGAGCGCGCGCAAGATGGACAGGTTGCCGAGCATGTTGAACAGGCCGGCGCCTGCCAGGAACAGGAACCACAGCGTCATGAGCGGGCCGAACAGCTTGCCGATCGACGAGGTGCCGGCGCGCTGCATGGCAAACAGGCCGCAGATAATGATGATGGTGATGATGATGACGTTGGTCTGGCCGTCGCCCAAAAGCGCATGGCCCCACTCGATAGTGCGCAAGCCCTCGATGGCCGTGGTGACCGTGACAGCGGGGGTGAGGATGCCGTCGGCGAGCAGCGCCGCGCCGCCGATCATGGCGGGGAGAATCAGCCACGGCGCCACCTTGCGCACGAGACTGAACAGGGCGAAGATGCCGCCTTCGTTGTGGTTATCGGCCTTCATGGCGATTACCACGTACTTGACCGTGGTCACGAGCGTCATGGTCCAGATGACGAGCGAAAGCGCGCCCAGGATCATGTCCTCGCTGACGGTACCGATGCCGCCGTTGTTGGCGACGATTGATTTCATGGTGTACATGGGGCTCGTGCCGATGTCGCCATAGACGACGCCGAGCGTTACGAGCAGCATGCCAGCGGAGAGGGGAATGGCTCCATGCCCGCCTTGACCACGCTGGTCTTGGGGGCTTGCCTCCAGTTTGTTGTGTGCCACGTGGACTCCCTTAGACATCCGGTTATCTGTCTAGGACAGATAACCTTTATGCCGTCTTTATACATACAAGAGCAGTTTGGCACATCGGGTTATTTTAGACAATAATCCCCAGCTGGGGATTATTCACGTACGCAGGTAGCATTTCGAAGCAGGGGCATATCCGCTGAATGGCTTGCTGCAATGTGATAACCGCGGACGCGCCCCTGCTTCGAAACTGAAGAGGGGCTTTTAAGCACGTGCTGTCTGGGCGATGCCAGCCTTGGCGTTTGCGCGTTTGCCGGCGAGTTCGCAAAAAATCGCGCCGCCGATGATAAGCGCGGCGCCCATCAGGCGGACCGATGTTATGGCTTCGCCTAAAAGGACGGCGGAGAACACGACGGCCGAAAGCGGCTCGAGGTAGCCGACGACCGCGACAGTCTGGACGGGCAGCTTGGCGACAGCACTAAAATAGAGCAGGCAGCCAATGCCGGTGTTGACGACGCCGAGCATGACGACGGCGCGCCAATCAATACTGGCGGCGACGCCGGCGGGCAGGAATGAGGGAGCACCCCGCGTGATGAGCGTGAGGACCAGCGCGGTCACAAAGGCGGCGCTCACCTGGAGCGTGGAGTTCTCGAGGCCTTCGATGTGTGGCGCACCCTTGCTGGCGATGACCATCAGCGCATAGCAAAATGCCGAGGCGATGCCGCAGGCGATACCCGCAATGGGCATATTGCCGCCTAGACCTTGCGCTGCAATGAGAAAAGCGCCGCAGGCGACGGCGATAAACCCGGCGATTTTGCCGCCGGTCAGTTTTTCGCCAAAGATGAGTGGGGAGAGCGCCATAACGATGATGGGGCCGCAGTAGTACAGCAGCGAGGATACGCCGACGCCGATCGTCTGGTAGGCGCGGAACAGAAAAATCCAGCTGGCGCCCAGTGCGGCTCCCGAGAGGAGGAGGGCTGCGGCTTCGCGGGGGCGAGATGGCGCCTGCAACTTATGGCGTTGGGTGATGGCGAGGATGGTGACAAGCGAGAGTGCGCCCAAAAACGTGCGCAGTAGCACGATATCGGAGCTCGGCAGCGCGATGGCGGCGGCGATGATGCCGTTGGAGCCAAACAATAGCAATGCTGCTAAGTACGTAAACAGTCCGTTGTTCATGCGCTGACATCCCCTCTATATCCGAGCATGTTCACTATGGGTGAACTGGCTTTAGAAGAAAAGCGAATATAATGCATGGCAAACATGACAAAAACTCATGCAAAGGTGGGGACGTGCCGTGGAGACCAATATCCAAAAGATGCAAGTGCTGCTCGAGACGGTGCGTGCCGGCAGCGTTACGCGTGCTGCAGAGCGGGTGAGCTATTCGCAGTCGGGCGTGAGCCGCATGGTGGGCGACCTTGAGGCAGACTGGGGTTTTAAGGTGCTTGATCGCAGCCGCGAGGGCGTAGTGCTTTCTGCCGACGGGCGGCAGGTCATGCCGGCGGTCGAGGCGTTATGCGAAGAGTTTGGCCGTCTGCAGCGACGCGTGGACGAGATGCGAGGGCTCATGCGTGGCAAGATCTGTATCGGTACGTTTTCGAGTGTGGCGACCCATGTGTTGC
>CAJMPM010000050.1 GCA_905215225.1 uncultured bacterium | reverse complement strand
GTGACAGGCGCCTGGGCCGTGGCTGCCAACGCGCTCTCCTACGACTACCTGTGGAACGAGATCCGCGTGAAGGGCGGCGCGTACGGCTGCGGATTCCGCGCAGCCGGCGAGCGCCAGGCGGCGTTCTACACCTACCGCGACCCGGCAATCGACCCCTCGATTGAGCGCGTGGTGCGCGCAGGTGAATGGCTCGGCAGCTTTGAGCCCGACGAGGCCGCCTTTGAGGGCTTTATCGTGAGCTGCGTGAGCGGCATGGACGCGCCGGTGAAGCCGTACGCGCTCACCAAGCGCCGCAACACGACCTACCTGGCCGGGCTCGATCCACATGCACGCGAGGAGCGCCGCGCCCAGATGCTCGCCGCCACGCCCGGTAAGCTGCGCTCGCTCGGCGCCGACGTGACGCGCATCGCAGCCGAGTCGCCCACCTGCGTCTTTGGCGGCCGCGAAGTCATCGCCAAGAGTAACGCCGGCTTTAACGTAGTCGACCTGCTGGGCTAAGGCACGGCAATCAAAACCACCACAAAGGAGACAGCACCTTCGTGGTGGTTTTGCCGTCTTTATCGCGTTTGCCCAGATAAAACCTGCCAAAATAAACCTGTCCCTTTTTGGCAGGTTTGCTAGAGGAGGTTGGGATGGACAAGGTTGAGCTGCGACGGGCGGTGATTGCCCGGCGCGATGCTCTTGATTTGGATGTGCGGGCGGCGAAGTCTGCCGTTATCTGTGCGCGGCTTGTTGAGCGACTGGGTCGCTCGGATCCCGCGGCACCGCACACCGTTGCCGTCTATGCCGCGATGGGTTCCGAAGTCAATCCTGCCGCGTTTGCCGCGGCGGCCGCCAAACGCGGCTGGCGCGTGGCCTATCCGTGCATGTTCTCGGCAAGCGACGCCGCCGCATGCAGCCAGCGCATGTGCATGCGGGCAGTTGCCGCCGGCGATGCGTCCTCGGCTCCGTTTATCGCCCACCCCACGCGGACCTTCGCGGCCATGGACATCGACAGCGACCGCTTCCCTATCGTGCCTGCCGAGGCCCTCGACATGGCCATCGTGCCACTCGTAGCCTTCGACCGCGCCGGCGCGCGCCTGGGCTACGGCGGCGGCTGCTATGATCGCTACCTGCCCACGCTCTCGCCCGCATGTCAAATCATCGGCATCGCCTTTGACGAGCAGCGTGTCGACCACGTTCCCACCGACGCCCACGACCTGCCGCTGCCCCACATCATCAGCGCCTGATCGCCGCTGTATCGCACCCGCAAGATGAGCGTGGAAAATCTCCCGCTTTGAGCCCCCTTACGAGCCAAAAGTGGGAGATTATCCACGCTCGTGTGTCCGGATTTCCACGCTCGTGCGGCTCAACGTCCTGCAACCGCCTCAACACGCACGCGGCACGCCGGCAACTTTGAGTTTGCGATCGAGCTTTGACGGGTCCCTCAAATCATCCCAGCACAAGCGCACGATCTTGCAGTTATCAAGCAGCGAAAGCCTCGACTCGCGCTGGCGCTCATCAAACTGCGCCTTCGCGAGCTTGCCCTCCTCCGCCGCCTTCTCGCTTTTAACGAATCCGTCGAACTCCCCGATAATCAGCCGGTCGCCCACACGCCACAAGTAGTAAACTCGATACTGCCGCCCCGTCTCAACCGGGTCGAACAGCTCAACTTGCAGCTCCGGCGTCTGCCAGCCGCGCTCAATCATCAGAGCACGCGCTTTGGACTCGCCACCGCTTTCCGATAGGCCATCGGCACACCGCGCAACACTTCGCGCCGTCACAACACCGCGACGATTTAAGCCAAGCTTGTTGATTGCCTCAACGAGATGCTCCTTCGACAACAGCTGCTCATGAAGCGCCGAGTCCGCAATGATCAGTCCCTCGACAAACGACGCATCGACCAGGCAATCCGTAATCGTTTGATCGATATCGGTCACGGCAATATCCATCTGGATTGCCCGTGCTTGACGAGCATAACGATGGCGAATCACCTGAGAGCCGGGCGTCGTCGATTGCGCCGGCGCCGCAGCGATATGGATGTGCGCCAAATTGGCATGCGAAACCGAAAGGCCATAGATAACAGCCGCCGTATAGGAGCAAAACGTCCAGTCGGGATGCTTTTGCGCAAGGGCCCGCACCCGATGCAGATAACGCTGCCGAAACTTGAGCTCGGACCAATAATCCGGACGCGCATACAGCCCCGGCATGACCGCCTCTAGACTTCCCGCCGCCACCCGCCGCTCAATCTGCTTTGCCTCCGCCGTCGTGCGTGCGTACACGCAGCTCATCTGCTGTTCGCATGCTTTAATGTGACTTGTAAGCCTTTGATTCGCCGTCATGTTTCCCATGTCGCCTCCCAACTCTTGGAACGGCGCAAACGTACCAGACGGTTTCATGCGAAGTCTGACCAAATGCTGTCCAGGCGCTGACCAAATGCTTGACGGTTTTGGGCGTTTTAGGCTGATGACTTATATCTGCAGGTAGGGTGGTTGTCGAGAGGTCCCCGTCTCCATAATTTGGCGCCTTGGTCCATCGGATTATCAGAAAGAAAAACCCGTCGAGATTCAAGACCACGCCAAATGCGAACTTGCCTCTGCACGCACCGTCTCTTAGCCGAGCCATCGGCATCTACATGCCTAAAAAATGAGCGTGGATAATCTCCCGTTTTGAGCCTAGTTTCAAGCCAAAAGTGGGAGATTATCCACGCTCGATTTGTAAACGTCCGAAAATCCACGCTCGCGTGTCCGATAATCCACGCTCGTCATGCCGTGAGCACAGCCACAGTCGCAGCCACGGCCGCAGCCTAGTGCTCCTCGCCGGCGCGGGCCAGGTCGTAGGGCGTGGTCTGGTAGACGTAGTAGTTGAGCCAGTTGGTGTAGAACAGCTGAGCCTGACTGCGCCAGACGTTGCGCGGCTCGACGGTGGGGTCGTCGTTCGGGAAGTAATGCGCCGGCACCTGAGGGTTAAGCCCGCGCTTCACGTCGCGCTCGTACTCCAAACGCAGCGTGTCGGTATCGTACTCGGGATGGCCAAAGACAAAGAAGCGGCGGCTGTCGGTCGACTTGACGATGTACAGGCCCACCTCGTCGGACACGGCCACGACCTCAAGCTGCGGCTCGGCCTCCACGTCCTCGCGGCGCACATCGGTGTTGCGCGAATGCACGGCATAGAAACGGTCGTCAAAGCCGCGAACCAGCGGGCTTTGCGGCTTCACCAGATAATGCTCAAACACGCCACTCGCCTTTGCCGGCAGGTCGTGCTTCTGGATACCGTAATGATGGTACAGGCCGGCCTGCGCGCCCCAACAAATGTGCAGCGTAGAGTGCACGTGCGTGGTGGACCAATCCATGATCTGGCAGAGCTCGGGCCAGTAGTCGACCTCCTCGAACGGCATCTGCTCCACCGGCGCGCCCGTGATGATCAGGCCGTCGTAGTGGATGTCGCGGATGTCGTCGAACGTGCGGTAGAACGTCTCCAGGTGGCCGGCGCTCACGTGCGTGGCCTCGTGCGTTTTAGTGCGCAGCAGGTCCACCTCCACCTGCAGCGGCGTGTTGGAGAGCTTGCGCATGATCTGCGTCTCGGTGGCGATCTTGGTGGGCATGAGGTTGAGGATGAGCACGCGCAGCGGCCGGATGTCCTGGTGCAGCGCGCGGTACTCGGTCATGACAAAGATGTTCTCGCTCTCGAGCTGCGCGGCGGCAGGGAGGGCGTCGGGAATGCGAATGGGCATGGATGCTCCTTACGAGTCAGTTGCAGCTATGGTACAACGAGCAGCCCTATCCGCGCGAGCACATCGCCCAGCGATGCCGTCAGCGGCCCAAATCACTCCAAAAGTAGAGATTAAGGCATGTCCCAAAAATCTACGGCGCTTTAGCCTAGCAAAGTGACAGCAGGAAGCTACAATGGTTCGACGCGAAAAACTCGGCCGAAAGGATACATATATGTACCAGACGCGTAAGATCGGTGTGGTCGGCCAGGGCCACGTAGGAGCACATGTCGCCAACAGCCTGCTTATGCAGGGCATTGCCGATGAGCTGTACCTGTGCGATATCAACGAGGCCAAGGTGACGTCAGAGGTCCAGGACCTGCGCGACTCCCTTTCGTTTGTCCCGTACAACACCAAGATCGTCAACTGCTACGACCACTACGAGGAGCTGGCCTGCTGCGACGTTATCGTCAACGCCGCCGGCAAGGTCGCGCTGGCCGCCGGCAACCGCGACGGCGAGCTGTTCTTTACCACCGACGCCGCCCGCACCTTTGCCAAGCGCATCGTCGACGCCGGCTTTGACGGCATCTTTGTGAGCATCTCCAACCCCTGCGACGTCGTGTGCACCGAGCTGTGGCACCTGACCGGCTACGATCCCAAGAAGATTATCGGCTCGGGCTGCGGCCTGGACTCCGCCCGCCTGCGCACCGAGATCTCCAAGAAGGTCGGCGTAAGCCCCAAGTCCATCGACGCCTACATGATCGGCGAACACGGCTTTAGCCAGCTGGCTGCCTTTAAGGCCGCGACCATCGCCGGCAAGAGCCTTAACGAGCTTCAGGCCGAGAACCCCGACAAGTACGCCTTCGACCACATGGAGGTCGAGGAGCTTGCACGCAAGGGCGGCTATGTGACCTACCAGGGCAAGCAGTGCACCGAGTACGCCGTCGCCAACTCCGCCGCGCGCGTCTGCGCTGCCGTGCTGCACAACGAGCACGCCGTGCTTTCGGCCTCTACGCTTATGACCGGCCAGTATGGCGAAGAGGGCATCTTTACCTCCCTGCCGTGCGTGATCGGTGCCGAGGGCGTCGAGGAGGTCTACACGCTCGACCTTTCCGAGTATGAGCTCGAGGGCTTCCACAAGAGCTGCCAGCACATTCGCGACAACATCGCCCAGCTCGACTGGTGGGACGCCGCGGCCTACGACGCAAAGTAGGCCGCTGGCTGCCGCAACCTTACGAATCTAAGCGCGATACTAAGCGGGCTGCGCCGGAAATCCCCGGCGCAGCCCGCTTTTCGACTCATACAACACGATCGCACATTTAGGTCTAATACTTTCCCCGAGAAGTGAACGAGCAAAATCGAGCCCCCGGAGCATCGACACTTTATGGGAGCCATTTCCTGCAGTTTCATTGAGATTTTCCTGCGGTTTTGGCACCAAAAAGTGTCGATGCTTCGAGGGTCCAAAATAGGTCGTTCACTTCTCGGGAAAAGTATTTGACTTCGTTTTTCGACAAACAAAACCGGTCATCGCAACGCAAACGGGGCCTGCGCTTAGCGTAGGCCCCGACGTGAGAAGTTGTTATCCCGGTAACTTAATACCGCTCGATTAGTACTGCTCGATGCCCATGTAGCGACGGATCTCGGGGCTGTGGTCGAACACCTTGCCGCGGGCGGCGCGCAGCTCGCAGCTCATCGCGTAGAAGAAGATCGGCTCCAGGAACGAACGCACGCTGGCGGGCACCTCGCCCACGCCGTACTCGAGCGCATCGAGCACCATGACCGTATCGGTGTGCGTGTTGAGGAACGCGAGCGCACGCTCCTCCATGGGGCGGCACTCGCCCGATCCGAGCTGTACAAAGTAGAACACGCCGGGCTCGGTGGCTTCGAACGGGCCGTGGAAGTACTCGCCGGAGTGGATGTAGCAGCAGTGCTGCCACTGCATCTCCATGAGCGAGCAGATGGCCATGGCGTAGGTCTGGCTAAAGTTGGGGCCGGAACCCAGGATATAGAAGAACTTGTGCTGCTGGCAGAGCTCGGCAAAGCGGGCGCCCAGCTCGGCGTTGACCTTCTCGCGGGCAGCGGGCAGCAGCGCATCCATCTGCTTAAGGCCGGCGTACATGTCGGCAAGCGCCTCGTAACCCTCCTGTTGGTCGAGCAGTTCGGCGGCGATCAGAGCGCCGATACCCTGCGGTACCTCGGCCTGCGGCACGCCCTCGCCCCACGGATAGACCCAGGTGGTCCACTTGCCGTTATCGATCTTGGAGCCTTCGCAGTCGGTCATGGCCACGACCTCGGCGCCGGCTGCCTGCGCCATCTCGCAACCGTCGACGACCTCCTGCGTATTGCCGCTGTGGCTGCAGGCGATGACGAGTGATTTCTCGCCAAGACTCTTGGGAGCCATCAGGCAAAACTCGCGTGCCGTGTAGACCGTCGAGGTAAACGTGGTGGCCTCGCGCTTGAGCAGCTCGTTGGCCGGCATCAGGTCGATCATCGAACCGCCGCAGGCGATCCAAAAGACGTTCTCAATCTTGCCCTTGCGCTCGATAATTTCCTGAATCAGATCGTGTGCGTTCATGGTGATGCTCCTCCTTGTGTGGCGCTTTTGAACGACGTCAGCTCGTACCTGCGGTCGTTCTATGTTGTCCTATTTATAGCACGCATGACGACGCCCGTGAAGCCATTTCACCGAATTTGTTCTATATCGTTCTATCTGTGGACGTTAGATGTCGAACACGTAGCGCGAACCCACGATCTTTTGGCGTCCGAGCAGCAAGGGCCGCTCGTCCTCATCGGTAAAGTACGCCTCCATATAGAAGAGCGGCTCGCCGACCGGCACCTCCAGCAGCGAGGCCGCCTGAGCATCGGCAAGCGCAATCTCCACAGTACAGGGGTCGGACTTGAGCGGCGCGCGGCCCGAATGCCCGGCAACGAGTGCAAAGATGGAATTGTCCGTGAGGTCCTTGTCGGCAAGCGTCTGCAGGTAGGGATGGTCGGCCAGCACAAAGGCGTTGTTCTCGAGCATGACGGGCACGCCGTCTGCCGTGCGCACGCGCTCGACAACGATGAGCTCGCAGCCGGGTTCCACACCAAAAAACGCCGCGTCCTCACGCGTCGCCGCAACCACCGTGCGCGACACCAGGCGTGCTCCAGCCACCATGTCGTTGGCGGCGCAACCCTCGGAAAAGCTCTGAACGTCACCCTTCTGGACAATCTTGCGCTTGAGCTTGGGCGCGCACACAAACGTACCCCTCCCCTGCTGGCGGTTGAGATACCCCGCGCGCGACAGCTCCTCGATGGCGCGGCGCACGGTGACGCGCCCCACGCCGTAAGACTTCGCGAGCTCCATCTCGGAAGGAATGCGCGAGCCGGATGCGTACACACCGCGCGCGATCTCGCCCTTTAGGTCGTCCATAACCTGCTGGTACAGCGGCACGGCGGATACCTCAGAGCGCTCGGTTTTATCGTCGAATGTCATCGTTATGCTCCATCCCGTGCATGCTCGGACTCAAACTCTTCAATCGCCGCCATAAACTGCTCGCCAAAGGCGTCGGCCTTTTTCTCGCCGATGCCGTTGACCTGGATAAGCTCATCGCGCGTCTGAGGGCGCAGACGGCACAGGCCGCGCAGGGCCTTGTCGGAGAAGACCATGTACGGCGCCATCTCCAGCTCGGTCGAAATCTCCTTGCGCAGGGCACGCAGGCGCTCAAACAGCTCGGCATCGTCACCCACGCGCGGGCGCTGATCCAGCTCGGCCTCCTCACGCAGCAGATCCACCGCGCGGCGGGCGCGGGCCGAGGCCTTGCGCTTGGACGCACGACGCTTGACGGTAAAGGAGAACGCCTCATCCTCGACCTCGGCGGCACGCGGGCCCAGCCCCACGACCGGGTACTGCCCCTGCGAGGTAGCCAGATAACCGCGGCCGCACAGCTGGCCGATGATGTCCTTGATGCGCCCGACCGATTCGCTCGACAGCTCACCGTAGCCGTGGTCCTCGTCCAGATGCATCTGGCGAATGCGCTCGGTGTTGCCGCCGTGGAGCACGTCGGCAATCAGCGACTTGCCAAAGCGCATGGGACGCGTGGCCACATAGCGCACGGCAGCTCGGGCCATATCGGTGACGTCCTCGACCTCGAACTGCGTGAGGCAATTGCTGCAGTTGCCGCAGCCCTCGACGTCGTCCATGGCGGTGCCGCCCGTACCGGCCGCGGCATGCTCGGCCGCGGCCTCGTCGCCAAAGTAGCGCAGCATGTATTCGCGCAAGCAGCCGGTGGTATTGCAGTAGCCCTCCATCTGGCTGAGCAGACGATATCGATTCTGGAGCGCCCACGCACGCTGCTCGTCGTCGAGTGCCTCATCGGCAGCATCGCCGCGATCGATCAGAAAGCGGCGCATGCGAAAATCGTTGCCGTTCCACAGCAGATGGCAGCTGGCCGGGTCGCCATCGCGGCCGGCGCGGCCCGCCTCCTGGTAGTAGGCCTCGATGCTCTCGGGCACGTTGTTGTGGATCACGTAGCGCACGTTGGGCTTATCGATGCCCATGCCAAAGGCGTTGGTGGCAACCATCACCTGAATATCGTCGTCGATAAAGGCGCGCTGGCTTTGGCGGCGGGCCTCGTTGCCCATGCCGGCATGGTAGCGGCCAACGCGAATGCCGCTGGGGCCCAGCGCCTCGGCAAGCTCGCCTGCCAGCGCATCGACCGTCTTGCGGGTCGAGCAATACACGATGCCGCTCTCGCTCGAATGCGCAATCACGTAGTCGCGCACCCACGCGGTCTTGGCCTTGTCGCCCATCTCCTCGCAACCAAAGTAGAGGTTCTTGCGATCAAAACCCGTCACTACCGTCGCGGGATTTTGCAGGCCGAGCATCTGCTGAATGTCCGCACGCACACGCTCGGTCGCCGTAGCGGTAAAGGCCGCCACGATGGGGCGCTGCGGCAGCGAATCGATGAACTCGCGAATCTGCAGGTAGGCGGGGCGGAAATCCTGCCCCCACTGGCTCACGCAGTGGGCCTCGTCAATAGCTACGAGTGGCACGCCAATGCCGCCGTCCGCCGCGGCCTCCTGCGCAAAGGCCAAAAGGCGCGGCTCGAGCAGGCGCTCGGGCGCCACGTACATAAGCTGGTAGCGGCCCTCGCGCGCCCGCTTGAGCACGGTGTTTTGCTGGGCCGGAGTAAGGCTGGAGTTGAGATAGCTGGGTCGCGCACCCGCCGCGAGCAACGCACGGGTCTGGTCCTCCATAAGCGACAACAGCGGACTCACCACAAAGGTGATGCCGGGCAGCATGAGCGCGGGCACCTGGTAGCAAATGGACTTGCCGGCGCCCGTGGGCATAACACCCAGCGCATCGCGACCGGCAAGGATCGCATCGACCATGCGGTCCTGTCCCGGGCGAAACGAGGTGTAGCCAAAATAGGCGCCGAGCGTGTCGAGCGCCATCTGCTGCATGCTATCGGTCATGGTTTCCTAACGTTCAAGTCATCTGCCGCCGATTATACGCCGTCACGCGGACCGCTGCCGCACGGCTGTCGGCCATGGGCGATGCAATCCGAAAGGAACGAGCGTGGATTTTTGGACACTTTCCGGATGAGCGTGGATAATCTCCCACTTTGAACCCGTCACCAAGCCAAAAACGGGAGATTATCCACGCTCATTCTTCGGGTAGTCGATGTTTTGG
>CAJMPM010000049.1 GCA_905215225.1 uncultured bacterium | reverse complement strand
GCACGGCCGGACCGTAGGCCTCGACGGCAGCGACAAAGTCGCAGCGGCGGGCGAGCGGCAGGGTAAAGGTGCCGGCGCCGCAGTACAGGTCCACGGCGACTTCCTCAGGCTGTGGGATCAGTGCATCCATAACAAGATCGATAAGAATCTCGGCCGCTATGGTGTTGACCTGGAAAAACGAAGGTGCAGAAAGGCGCATCTGAGAATCGCCGATATCCTCGGTCCATGAGCCCTCGCCGGAGAGAACCTCGACCTTGGAGACGCGGCGAGCCTTCTTTTCGCCCTTGCTCATCACGCGCACGATGCTCGTGGGATGAGCGGCGTCCGCCAGCACGCGGGAGACCTGCGAGCGCGGGAAAGAGCCTGTGGGCGTCCAAAGCGCGACCTCGAGCGCCTTGGTGCGGCGTGAAGCGCGAATGCCCACGCGCTCCAGACCCAGGTCGTGGCTGCCGCTCAGATAGTTGAGCGCGCCGACGACTGACTTGAGTGCCTTGGGAAAACGCTTATCGAACAGCGGGCATGCATCGACGGTCACGATCTTGCTGGGATCGACGCCGTGCATGCCAAGGCGCACACGTCCGTTAACGAGGGTGGGCTCCAACTCAATCTTATTGCGGTAGCCCCAGTCGTCCTTGGTGTGGCAGATGGGCTGTACCAACTCATCTGCCAGCTCAGGAGCGAACTTGCCGATGCGCTCGAGCGTGGAGCGCAGGTTTTGCTCCTTGGCGGCGAGCTGTGCCGTGCGTGAGAGATTGCCCCACGAGCAGCCGCCGCAGATGCCCACGAAGGGGCAGGGAGGCTGAATGCGATTGGGGCTTGGCTCCAGAATCTCGGTGGTGCGGGCGCGCATGAATGACTTGCCGTCCTGTACGACCTCGGCCTCGACGGTGTCGCCTGCCACGGCACCCTGCACAAAGACGGCCTTGCCGTTGTCGGCGTGCGCCAGCCCGTCGGCGCCGTAGGTCATCGATTCTATAGTGAGCTTCATATTCCTGCCTGTCATTCGCGTTGTTGTTCGCACCATGGTAGCAGGGAAAAGCGCCCCGCATCCGAGGCTTTCCTCAAATGCGGGGCGCTTCTACAAACTGCTTCTACAAACGACTATTTCGTCTTGCCGGTAATGAGCGTCTTAAGACCCAGGCCGATCAGACCCAGGCCCATGCGCACGCGGCCGGGGCGATGGCGCTCGATGGCCTTGGTCTTGCCAGCGGGCTTATCGCGACGGGCGCTCGTCTCGGGTGCGGGCTTGGTGACCTGCGGATCGGGCTGAGGTGCAGGTGCAGGCTCGGGCTCAATGACGGTCGCCTGGACCTCTTGGACCTTGGGTGCTACTGGCTGCGGCTCGGCCTCGGAGGCAGGTTCCGCCTCAATGACGGGCCCGGGCGCGGCCTCGGCGTTGCGATAGGCGCGCTCCAGCAGGGCTTCCTGTGAGTTGAAGGGTTTCTCACCCTCTGCACACTCCACGGGGACCCAGGTGCCGTCGCTCGTGAGGCTGCGGGCCTTCACGTTGTCGCGCAGCTGCATGCCCATGTACTCGTGCACCAGGGCACGGCAGGTGGGGGCGAGCACGGGGAAGGCGATCTCCACGCGGTGCTCGGTGTTGCGCGTCATCATGTCTGCCGAGCTCAGGTAGATCATGTCCGAGTCCACGCCAAAAGCGTAAACACGCGCGTGCTCCAAAAAGCGTCCGACGATGGAGCGGACATGCACGTTCTCGGTCTTGCCCGAAACACCGGGCTTGAGGCACGAGATGCCGCGGATGATCATGTCTACGCGCACGCCGGCACACGATGCCTCGGCGATCTTGTCGATGACCTCGCGGTCGGTCAGCGAGTTGAGCTTAAAGAACACGCGGGCGGGCTCGCCGGCAAGGGCGCGCTGAATCTCGCGGTCAAGCCCGCGCATGATGAGCGGTTTCAGTCCGACGGGCGCCACACCCAGGAAGCGGTAGTCGCCGCGCAGGTTGCCCAGCGACAGATTGCGGAAGAACAGGGTGGCGTCTTCACCGATGCCGGGATGGGCTGTCATGAGCATAAAGTCGCTGTAGAGCCTGGCCGTCTTCTCGTTAAAGTTGCCGGTGCCCAAAAGCGTGAGGCGGGTGAGCGCCATGCCCTCGCGATAGGTGAGCTGACAGATCTTTGAGTGGCACTTAAAGCCCTCGGAGCCATAAATAACGGTGCAGCCGGCCTCTTCCAGACGCTCGGCCCACTCGATGTTGTTCTGCTCGTCAAAGCGGGCACGAAGCTCCATGAGTACCGTGACCTCTTTGCCGTTTTCGGCAGCATCGATCAACGACTCGCACAGACGGCTCTGCTTTGCCACGCGGTAGAGCGTGATGCGCAGCGAGATGCACTCGGGGGCGTAGGCTGCCTCGTGTACCAGGTCCAAGAACGGGTTCATGGCCTCGTAAGGGTAGAAGAGCAGCTTATCGTGCTGCAGGACCTGCTCGCGAATGGAGCGGGACATGTCGATGGTGGGGTTGGGCTGCGGCTTAAACGGCGTAAAGAGGAGCTCATTGCGCAGGTGCTCGGGTATTTTGCCCTCGATGCCAAAGACGTAGCCCAGGTCAAGGGGGATATCGCAGGTAAAGACCGAGCGGCGAGAAAGCTCGAGCGCCTTGCGGATGGTCTTGAGCGTTGGCTTTTCGAGTGAGCCCGATACGGCGAGCACCACCGGCTGCAGGCGCAGGCGCTTCTTGAGGATGCGCTTCATGTGCTGGCGGTAATCCTCGTCCTCCTCGACGCCCTCGCCGTCCGGGTCGATATCGGCATTGCGAGTGACGCGGATCAGCGCGCGATCCAGCGGCTTATAGGAGCCAAAGCAGCTGTCCAGGCAGGCGAGGATGACATCCTCGAGCAAGATGTAGGAGTAGGTGCCGGTGGGCGAGGGGATCTCGACCACGCGGTTCATCGAGGCGGGAATCTCGATAAGGCCCAGCAGGCTCTCCTCGTCGGTGGCACCGTCCAGACCACAGGCCAGATAGAGCGCGCCGTTGCGCAGGTTGGGGAAGGGATGGCGCGGGTCAATGACCAACGGTGAGATAACCGGCGACACGTAGGCCTGGAAGTAGCGGGTTACAAAGGTGCGCTCCTCGGGCGTAAGCGAATCGATGTGGGCGCGGTGAACGCCCAAGGTGTCGAGCTTGCCCTCGATGCTCTTAAAGATGGACTCCCAACGGGTAAGGAGCCCGGGCATTTCGGCCATGACAGCATCGACCTGTTCGGAGGCGGTCATATTGCTCTTGTTGTCGACAGGTTGTTTTTTGAGCTCCGCCAGATCGGACAGGCCGCCCACGCGCACCATAAGGAACTCGTCGAGGTTGGACTCGAAGATCGAGACGAACTTTAGTCGCTCGAATAACGGAACGGTTTCGTCGAAGGCTTCGTCGAGCACGCGGTTGTCAAAGCGTAGCCAGCTGAGCTCTCGGTTCTGCGTGTACGAGAAGTCGCGCGGCGGTTTGCGCAGCTTTGCGGCGGCTTGCTTTTTTTCGATTTTGCTCGGCATATGCATCTGTCCGTTCAGTCCCCGCAGGGGACGGTAGCCTAACCCTATTCGCTATTGTCTCAATTTAGTCGACTTGTGGCACGGACGTATTGTGCGAACGGTATCTTAACCTACTTCTTACGCTGTCAAGGCATGCGACTAACTGTCCAACTCGTTTTGAAAACAATCTATATCCATACTCAATTGGTGAGGATGTATGAATAAGAATGATTGCGAGCTGAATATAATCGAATCCAAATTGAATCATGGACAGACGACATATATATGCAGAAAACAGTTTTAGCTATGCAATTCCTAAACATGAAAATATTTGTGCAATCTAGCTTAATTCCTTAGAAAAAAGAACATTTACCTTTGAAAACCTGCTTTAGAGAACCGAAGTGCATCATGGGGGAATCATATGCGATATACCGTTCATCGCACTTTGCTGACCGTTCGGGGGCGAGGTGGAATTGCAGGTGGTTTTTGGATATAACTAGAGCTGTCAGCAAGCAGCGTCCCATACGGAGGGGCGCTGATACATTCGGCCAGTAAGGCCCGAAAGAAAGGTAGGAGGCCATGACGAAAGGTCTGCACGTGCCTTCCGAGATCGGCAAGCTCAGGAAGGTCTGCCTGCACCGTCCCGGCGACGAGCTCCTCAACCTGCCGCCCGACGAGCTCGAGCGACTCCTGTTCGACGACGTCCCGTTCCTGGAGGTCGCGCAGCAGGAGCACGACACCTTCGCCCAGATCCTGAGGGACCAGGGCGTGGAGGTCCTCTACCTCGAGAACCTCGTCGCCGAGGTGTTCGACCAGGTCCCCGGCGCCCGCGCCGAGTTCACCGACCAGTACATCGCCGAGGCCGGCATCCGCGGCCAGCACATGCCGCAGATCGTCCGCGAGAAGCTGGACTCCATCGAGGACAACCTCGAGTTCGTCAAGAAGACCATGGCCGGCATGACCAAGGCCGAGATCGACATGCCCCTCACGGCGTCCACGACCCTCGACTCCCTGGTCAACTCCGAGTCCGAGTCCGACCTGATCATCGACCCGATGCCCAACCTCTACTTCACCCGCGACCCGTTCGCGGTCGTCGGCGAGGGCGTCAACCTCAACCGCATGTACTCGGTCACCCGCAACCGCGAGACCCTGTACGGCAAGTACATCTTCAAGTACCACCCCGACTACAAGGACGTCTCCCTGTACTTCCGCCGCGACTGCCAGTTCCACACCGAGGGCGGCGACGTGCTGAACATCAACGAGAAGACCCTCGCCGTCGGCATCTCCCAGCGCACCCAGGCCGCCGCTATCGACATCATGGCCCAGAACATCTTCTGGAACTCCGACTCCAAGGTCGAGCGCATCCTGGCCTTCGACATCCCGGTCTCGCGCGCCTTCATGCACCTCGACACGGTCTTCACCCAGATCGACGTCGATAAGTTCACGATCCACCCCGCCATCATGGGCACCCTGCGCGTCTACGAGCTGACCGCCGGCAAGAACCCGGGCGACGTGAACATCCGCCTGATCGAGGACACCCTCGAGCACGTCCTGGAGGACGCCACCGGCGTCGACCAGGTCAAGCTGATCCCCTGCGGCGGCGGCGACCCGATCGCGGCCTCCCGCGAGCAGTGGAACGACGGCTCCAACACCCTGTGCGTCGAGCCCGGCAAGATCTGCGTCTACGCCCGCAACACCGTCACCAACGACGTGCTGTACAAGGAGGGCCTGGACCTTCTCGTCGTGCCCTCCGCCGAGCTCTCCCGCGGCCGCGGCGGCCCGCGCTGCATGAGCATGCCCTTCTGGCGCGAGGACCTCTAAGGTCTTTCAGGACCCGTACAGGTCATAATACATACATCTAGCTGCCATTAGATGTCTCCCATTGGGGCGGTGCGGGTATTCGCACCGCCCCATTCTTGTATGAGGAACGTCAACACGATTGGATGACTGCTTTTGTAAGGAGCTTGGCCATGGATATCAAGGCAATCGGCGTTGAGGAGTGGCTTAACGTTTGGGAGAAGAGCGCTACGTGGGATATCGCCCAGTCGACGATTTCGTCGCTTACCATGGGCGAGCTTCGCGCGCTCGACGAACAGGACGGCGCCACGTTCTACGAGCGCCTGGATCGCGAGAAGATGAACTACGGCTGGATCGAGGGTTCGCCCGACTTTAAGGCCGAGGTCGCCAAACTGTATCGTCGTGAGGTCAATCCCGACCACATCCTGCAGACCAACGGCTGCACGGGCGCCAACCTCAACGCCTTCATGGCTGTTGTCGAGCCCGGCGATCACGTGATTGCCGAGTGGCCCACCTATGCGCCGCTCTATGAGATCCCGCGTACGCTCGGCGCCGAGGTCGAGTATTGGGAGCTTCGCGAGGAGCTCGGATGGAAACCCGATATCGAGGAGCTCAAGCGCTCGGTGCGCCCCAACACGAAGCTCATCTGCATCAATAACGCATCGAACCCCATCGGTACGGTGCTCGATACCGATATGCTCGGCCAGATTGCCGAGATCGCCCGCTCGGTGGGCGCCTATGTGCTGTGCGACGTGGTGTACATGCCGCTTGAGATCACCGAGGACTTTTTGTCGATGGCCGATGTGTACGAGAAAGCCATAGTCACCAACTCGGTATCCAAGACCTATTCGACGCCTGCGGCCCGCGTGGGCTGGGTTGTGGCAGACGAAGAGGTATCTAACCGCATTCGCACGTACCGCGACTACACCATGATTTGCGGCGGCGTGTTCAACGACGCCCTGGCGACCTATGTGCTCAAGCACAAGGACAAGATCCTCGAGCGCAACCGCAAGATCGTGTTTGGAAACCGCGATATCGCGCAGGCTTGGATCGATACGCAGCATCGCGTTTCCTGGACGGCCCCGCAGGGCGTGTCCACCTCGTTTATCCAGCTTGATATTCCCGAGGATGACGAAGAGTTCTGCAAGCGCCTGCTGTCCGAGAGGGGAGTGCTGTTGGTTCCCGGCAGCCGCTTCGAGCTTCCCTGCGGCGCACGCCTGGGCTACTGCGCGAGCGAGGACGTTCTGCGCGAGGGCCTGAGGCGTCTGGGCGAGGCACTGGCCGAGCGCGATTGCTAGTCCCTTGAGGTTCTCGAAGGCCTAAACCTTGCTGGACCCTAGGTGTACCGAATGCAGACCCGCTCCCTTTTGGGGAACGGGTCTGTTTGTCTTTGCTGCCGAAAAAGTCAAGTTGTTACAAATGGAGACGCAAGATCGATCGGGTATTTGATGGGCCTTATACTGAGCTTCCGGTGAACGGTATCCAACGTCTGGTAAACGGTAATCTGTTTGTCAAAAATGAATAGGACGCACTTTTTTCTGAATAAATATCAAAATGGTTGAGACACAGCGAGAATTGCGAATTCTATTCATATCGTTGCGTGAAATATGCAATTTGAGGGTGGTTTAACAAAGATTAGTTTCAATTGATTTATCGGTTAAGAAAGCGTTTAAGCACGTAAATAAACTTTATTAAATCAAAGTGTGCCATGCGTGAAGTATATGTGTATGCCGTTCACCCCTCATATAAAACCGTTCGGGGGCAAGGTGGAAGTATGGACTGATTTTGGATATAAATATGTCGTCAGCAATAACGCCTCACACGGAGGGGCGCTAACGAATCGGCCCTGACAGGGGCCCGAAAGAAAGGTAGGAGGCCATGACGAAAGGTCTGCACGTGCCTTCCGAGATCGGCAAGCTCAGGAAGGTCTGCCTGCACCGTCCCGGCGACGAGCTCCTCAACCTGCCGCCCGACGAGCTCGAGCGACTCCTGTTCGACGACGTCCCGTTCCTGGAGGTCGCGCAGCAGGAGCACGACACCTTCGCCCAGATCCTGAGGGACCAGGGCGTGGAGGTCCTCTACCTCGAGAACCTCGTCGCCGAGGTGTTCGACCAGGTCCCCGGCGCCCGCGCCGAGTTCACCGACCAGTACATCGCCGAGGCCGGCATCCGCGGCCAGCACATGCCGCAGATCGTCCGCGAGAAGCTGGACTCCATCGAGGACAACCTCGAGTTCGTCAAGAAGACCATGGCCGGCATGACCAAGGCCGAGATCGACATGCCCCTCACGGCGTCCACGACCCTCGACTCCCTGGTCAACTCCGAGTCCGAGTCCGACCTGATCATCGACCCGATGCCCAACCTCTACTTCACCCGCGACCCGTTCGCGGTCGTCGGCGAGGGCGTCAACCTCAACCGCATGTACTCGGTCACCCGCAACCGCGAGACCCTGTACGGCAAGTACATCTTCAAGTACCACCCCGACTACAAGGACGTCTCCCTGTACTTCCGCCGCGACTGCCAGTTCCACACCGAGGGCGGCGACGTGCTGAACATCAACGAGAAGACCCTCGCCGTCGGCATCTCCCAGCGCACCCAGGCCGCCGCTATCGACATCATGGCCCAGAACATCTTCTGGAACTCCGACTCCAAGGTCGAGCGCATCCTGGCCTTCGACATCCCGGTCTCGCGCGCCTTCATGCACCTCGACACGGTCTTCACCCAGATCGACGTCGATAAGTTCACGATCCACCCCGCCATCATGGGCACCCTGCGCGTCTACGAGCTGACCGCCGGCAAGAACCCGGGCGACGTGAACATCCGCCTGATCGAGGACACCCTCGAGCACGTCCTGGAGGACGCCACCGGCGTCGACCAGGTCAAGCTGATCCCCTGCGGCGGCGGCGACCCGATCGCGGCCTCCCGCGAGCAGTGGAACGACGGCTCCAACACCCTGTGCGTCGAGCCCGGCAAGATCTGCGTCTACGCCCGCAACACCGTCACCAACGACGTGCTGTACAAGGAGGGCCTGGACCTTCTCGTCGTGCCCTCCGCCGAGCTCTCCCGCGGCCGCGGCGGCCCGCGCTGCATGAGCATGCCCTTCTGGCGCGAGGACCTCTAAGTCTTTCCGTTTCCGGTGCGGTCCCCCTACAACCGCACCGGTTTCGCCCGTCAAACGGGCAACACTAATTACTTACGTAATTCATTTCTTCGAAAGGAAACGAACCATGGGTGTTAACCTCTCCGGCCGTAGCTTCCTCAAGCTTCTCGACCTCACTACCGAGGAGATCGAGTACCTGCTCAAGCTCTCCAAGAACTTCAAGGATATGAAGCGCGCTGGCGTTCCGCACCGCTATCTCGAGGGCAAGAACATCGTTCTGCTCTTCCAGAAGACCTCCACTCGTACCCGCTGCGCCTTCGAGGTCGGCGGCATGGATCTGGGCATGGGTGTCACCTACCTCGATCCGGGTTCGTCGCAGATGGGCAAGAAGGAGTCCATCGAGGACACCGCCCGCGTTCTCGGCCGCATGTATGACGGCATCGAGTTCCGTGGCTTTGCCCAGGACGACGTCGAGGAGCTCGCTGCTAAGTCCGGCGTGCCCGTGTGGAACGGCCTGACCACTGAGTGGCATCCCACCCAGATGCTCGCCGACATCCTGACCGTCCAGGAGAACTTCAACTACGACATCAAGGGCAAGACCCTCGTCTTCATGGGCGACTGCAAGAACAACGTTGCTCGCTCCCTCATGGTTGTCTGCTCCAAGCTCGGCATGAACTTCGTGGCCTGCGGCCCCGAGGAGTGCATGCCCGCCGACGACGTCATCGAGGCCTGCAAGCCCATCGCCGAGGCCAACGGCTGCACCATCAAGCTGACCACCGACGTCAAGGACGGCGTCACCGGTGCCGACGTTATCTACACCGACGTGTGGGTCTCCATGGGCGAGCCTGACGAGGTCTGGGCCGAGCGCATCGCTCAGCTCACCCCGTATCGTGTTACCTCCGAGGTCATGGCTATGGCCAACCCGGGCGCCATCTTCCTGCACTGCCTGCCCAGCTTCAACGCCCCCAGCACCCCCATTGGCGCCGAGAAGTGCGAGCAGTTCGGCCTCACCG
>CAJMPM010000048.1 GCA_905215225.1 uncultured bacterium | reverse complement strand
CGCGGCGGCCTCGTAGAGGTACAGCAGCACCTTGCTCTTGAAGGCCTCGTCGAATGCGTCGTCGTCCTCAAGAGCAGACTTCTTCAGGAAGAACGGCCCGAGCAGCTTGTCCTCGTTGACGTGGGCGCCGGTCTTGAGCAGCCCGTTGACGGCATGGCGCAGGGCGTTCCACTCGACGGGCTCGCGCCTGATGCCTAGGCGCACGACCTTGCCGGCAATCTTGGCCTCACCCTCGTCGATGCCCATGTAGCGGAACTCCCAGCGGCGCTTGAAAGCGGTATCCATCGGAAACACGCCCTGGTCTGCACTGTTCATGGTTGCCCAGATGTAGAGGTTTGAAGGTAGGCGCATCGACTGCACGCGGGTGTCGCGGTGCTCCTCGAGGCTGTAGAGGCCGGGCGCCTCGTCGACGCGGCTGGAGGCGTCCAGGAACTCCTTCCAGAGATACTCGCCAAGGTCGGTCGGAACGTCGACGTCGTACTCGCTCTCGCCGTCACCGTCTCGATCGAGCAGCTGGAATACGTCGCCGAACACTGCGGCGGGATTCGCGCGGTTGATCTCCTCAACGATGAGGAGATAGTTCTCATTGGGATGGGTCTTCGCCTCTACGTAGCTCTTCACGAGGGGTCCGGGGACGAACTCGTAGGAGACGTAGGCGCGGCCCATGTTCTCGGACAGCGACTCGTTGGACTTCTGTTCAGGCTGCCGCATCGTCGGCTTGTAGCAGCCCACGAAGGAGGCGTAGCTGTAGTCCGGGTGGAACGTGACGCGCCGCGTGTGTGCCTTGTCGAAGTGCTCCTCGGCAAGCTTGTTCAGGCTGTACGACTTGCCGGTACCGGGAGCGCCGAAGTAGATGAGGTTGCGGGGCTGATTCAGGACCGGAAGTCCAATCGTTTGGTCGCGGAGCGGGACGTACTTCGAAAGCCCCTCGAGTAGGTCCTCACCTTCCTCGTAATCCTGCAGGTTGTTGACGAGCTGGGAAACAATATAAGAGCGGAACATTGACCCGATGACATATTCAAAACTCTTTCTGCCCTCGATAACATCAAGGTAATAAGCGCAGGCGGCTTTTATGCCGTCTGACGCAAGAAGAACCATCGAACTCAAAATGAGCCGCATCTGCCTAAATCGTTTTTCAAAATCAAATGCAGCTGCACCTGTGAACTGTTCATCGTCGTCTTTGTTCCCCGTTGCCAAGATTATCTTGACCGGACGCAGGGTGACGCAATCAGAATCTTTTCGGATATAGAGAGTATCTACGTCATCAACCCAAAAGGTCTTTGAATTCAGTTTCCCATCAACAAGCGGGGAAGATTTGCCCTTTTGGCTAATCTCTGGCAGTAGAAGTACGGCAGCAAGTAAGTTGCCGATGTTTGGACGATCATCCGATGCGTCGCTCTTGACAGATATCCTGACTTTTCCGCCGATCTCTCGCACCGGGTAAGCCTCGGCAAGACGAATGGAAGGGAAGTCGGTGACGGAGAACTCAAACCGGATGGAGGAGCCAATCACATCTCTCGATTTTATAACCGCACCATTGGGATTCATGCTGGAGCCCGCAAGTTCGAGCTGGCCGGCACCGCTCGTTCCACGGTAGCGGACATTCAGGGTATTGTCTGTGATGACGCTATCTTCGAGTGGGTAGGCCAAATCCCAGGCGCAATAATCCATCATCGTTGCTCTCTACCGCCATTCCCTGAATCGATGTATTCCTTTATGCAGTTTGCCACGTATTCTGCCAGCTTGACCGGAACGGCATTGCCGATAGCCTGCTCTACATGGGTTTTTGCCCCGACGAATTCGAAGCTCTTCGGAAAAGTCTGGAGGTAACTCCTCTCCTTGGACGTAAGCGACCTGACGCCTTCGCTGATATCTGCTTTATCGGCATGGTGGCGCTTGTAGTTCGGAGGAATCGGACGACTGGCCCCCCTAACGGTAACCGCCGGCTCAACGATGCTGAAGACTCCACGCCTCTCAAAATTACGAGTGTGCATGTAATAGAACTTCTTATGTAGGGAGTCACCGAGATAGTCACGAACAGTCATGGGCTTCTTGGCCAAATGCGAGTCGAGAATGTCTCCCATGAAGTCATCCTGATCGCCTAGATGTCCAATCAGGATGAAGCGCCTACGAGCTTGAGGCACACCGCAGAGGCTCGCGTTTAATACACGTTTTGTAAGGCCATAGCCAGCGCTCTTGAAGATGTCGAGAGCCTCCGGAAGCACGTCCATCCGCTCAATGTTGTATACGTTTTCCATCACAAACCACTCGGGCTTTACGTCCCGAACAATCTCGGCGTAGCGAATCGTCAGGTTGGCCCTCTTGCCGCGTTGACGCGCTCCGGCAATAGAAAAGTCTTGGCAGGGCGGTCCGCCTATAATCATCGACGGCGAATACCCTTCGATTTTGTCGACTGCGCCTAGGTCATAGAGGTCGTACTTAAACGCGGGATGGTCAAAGTTCGCCTGATAGATATCAACAGCGCTTTGCCAGTTGTCAAAAGCGGCCTTAATGTTGAAACCAGCGTTCTGGAAGCCGAGCGACATGCCGCCGCAACCGGAAAACAGATCAACGCAGTCCATCGCTCACATCCTTCCTGTAGTCCAACAGGGCCTTGGCAACGTAAGACGCCAGATTTACCGGTACGGCATTTCCGACCATCTGATTGATATCCGTCTTACTGCCGAAGAACTTAAAAGACTCGGGGAAAGTCTGAACCCTGCTTCTCTCCTTTGGCGTCAAGCAACGCGCTCTGGTCAAGTCGGCTGCATCATTGGGATGCAGCTGATAGTTAGGGGGAATCGGCCTATCAACACCACGAATCGTGACTGAAGGTTCGTCAATGCTGAAGATTGCCCTGCGTGTGTAGCTGCGAGGAATTCGGAAGTAGTAATCAATCCCGAGTTCGTCACCGAGGTACTCACGTATCGTCATCTTATGATCGGATAGTCCCTGCTCGAGATATTCGTCCAGGAAGCCGTCTTCGGCACCTAGGCAGCCGATAAGGAAATAACGCTTTCGTGCTTGGGGCACTCCGCAAAGGCTCGCGTCAAGAACGCGACCGCTAAGTCCATATCCTTGCGATTTGAGTGTGCGTCGAATCTCTTGCATGGCCATACTGGTTCGGACGCGAGGGACGTTTTCCATGACGATGAATTGCGGCGTGCACTTCGCAATGATTTCTGCATATCGAACGGAGAGGATTGCACGCCCCCCGTCTTCGGACCTCTTTCCGGCTTGGGAGAAATCCTGGCAGGGAGGACCACCGATAATGATGTCGGGAGAAAAGGAGGATACCTCTTCTGCGACGGAGACATCAGAGAGGTCCCTCTTGAAGACTGGGTGCTCGAAGTTGGCGCGGTAGACGTCTATTGCCGCATCCCAGTTGTCATAAGCGGCAACCACGTCGACGCCGGCCTTCTCAAAGCCAAGGGACATTCCGCCACAGCCAGCGAAAAGGTCAACGGCCGTTATATTTGCTTCGTTTGCCATGCGTTCAGCCCCTCTCATTCGTAATAGACAAATCCAAAATTATAGCTGACAAAAAGCGCCGTTAGAACGCCCTTAGTAACCCACAAAACAATTTCAGGCACATCTTGCTTCTATATGTTCAGCTCAGGGTTTCTGCCGCCCAGCGCTGGCAACCACTGCCGCGTGCTCGCCCATCGTGGAAGAGCGATTAAGGAGGAACATATGCAAATTAGAGGAGAGGCAGCAATCGCCTGCGGATTCATGGCGGGCCTGGCGACGGGATTGCTGTTCGATGGGTGTTTCGACGGCTATATCAATTGATTCCGCGATTCTGTTTTTTCGAGAGGCAAGCCTCAGAAAACGGGGCCGTCTCGTCAAGAGGTGGCCGCGCCCATCGAGTCCCGCGGCGTAGATACCTCAAAAACGAAGGTAATCATCACCAAGCACGGCAAGGTTTATCATCGTTCTGCGGAATGCAAAAGCCTTCCTCAAAGCGCCATTAGAACGAGCCTGCCATTGGTGGATGCACTCAAACGAGGCAAGACACCCTGCCCAACATGTTGCCCGCCAGCGGTTTAGACGTTCCTTAGGGGTGTCTGCAAGGACATGGGTCCCTGCAGACACGCGGGCCTAAAAACGTGTCCGCACGCCATGTGACACTTAACCTGTCGTCCTGCTCTGTCGCGGCGGCATGCATCCAAACAACGACCCTCTAAGGAGCTCGATATCGATGAGTGACAACACCAAGCATCTCGCAAAGAAATGCGTCAAGGACGCAGGGCCGTGCCTCGCGCTGTGCGTGGCAGGCGCAGCGGTCGCGCTACTGGCTGTTCTGGGGCCGTTCGACGTGCTTCGAAGTGCCAGCTCTCTGCACGTTTGCATGGCCCTTGCCGGCGCCATGATGACCGGCGGCGTGTTCGATCTGATTTTTTGGGTGCTTGACCCGTTTGGATGGAAAAATGAAGGGTAAGCCCTAAGGGATGGATGCCCCGCAGCAACAGGAGGTCCCCGTGATCTGGTTTACCAGCGACGCTCACTTTGGGCATGAGAACATGCTACGCCTTAGCGATAGGCCTTGGTCGACTGTAGCGCAGATGAACGACGCCATGGTCGCCAACATTAACAGCAAGGTCGCTGCGGATGACGAGCTCTACATCTTGGGCGATTTCAGCTTTAAGATGACCGCCCAGGATGCCTACGAGCTGCGCAAAAGCATTACATGCAAGCGCGTTCATCTGCTGCCCGGCAATCACGACAAAGACTGGACGCAGTCTGCGGTAGCGGATGCTTTTATCGTCGAGCCGCCCATTTGCGTGCTCAAGATCGACCGCCAAAAAATCGTGCTGAGCCACTATCCCATGGTCGATTGGCAGGGCATGTCGCACGGCAGCTGGCATCTGCACGGGCATATCCACAGCTGCGGCGACGCGTACAACAAGTTCAACCTCAGACAGGGGTTGCTGCGCTATGACGTGGGCATGGACGCTACCAGCTACGCCCCGGTAAGTCTGGATGAGCTCAGGTCGTGGTTTGCGCAGGTAGACGAGCCGATGCGGTGCGTTAAATGGCCGTGGTGGGTCAACGCCACGGGTGACGAGCAGATCGAGCACGATCTCGAAACCTATAAGAGGGAAGTGGTGATCCGATGACGGTCTATGTGACGGGCGATATTCACGGCGGCCTCGACATGCAAAAGCTGCGCGACTGGGATCTTGGGGATAGTTTGACGAGCGACGACTATCTGATTGTCGCGGGCGACTTTGGCTTTCCGTGGGATTTCTCTGCCGAGGAATGTGCCGATATCGCCTGGCTGGAGTCGCGCCCCTATACCGTGCTGTTCGTCGACGGCAACCACGAGCGTTTCGATCACTGGGCGGAGCGCCCCATGGAGTTGTGGCACGGCGGGCTGACGCAGCGCCTGTCGGATACCTCTCCCATACGGCGCCTGACGCGCGGCGAGGTTTTTGAGCTCGACGGCTCAACGATCTTTACCATGGGCGGTGCCACGAGCGTGGACAAGGAATACCGCATTCCCTATTCCAGCTGGTGGCCGCAGGAGCTGCCGGATGAGCGCAGCTTTGAGGAGGCACGGACAAAGCTCGACAGTGTGGGCTGGAAGGTTGACTACGTGGTCACCCACACCTGCTCTACGCGCATGCTTTCGCCCACGCTCTATCCTGCGCCCGGCTGGAATTGCCCCGCCGTCGACCGACTTACGGCGTTTTTCGAGGAGCTGGAAGACCGCTTGGACTACAAGCACTGGTACTACGGGCATTTTCATCGGGATGCCAACCCGGCCGAGCGCCATACCGTGCTCTATGACTGCATCGTTCGCCTGGGCGACGAACTCCAGCCCTGGGATGTTGCGTAGGGGCGCGGACGCATGAGCTTCGTGGCGAACCAAAACCGATTTGTTAAGGGATTTACTCCCAAGCCGGCTTGCGCTCGAGCAACGTTTTCGCAGCTTCAGGCGTGGGAGAGTCAAGTATTTCGCAGAACTCATCGAACCCCTCTGGCGAAAGCTGGGTTGTTGATACTTTGGCAATGTCGCTATCGAGGTGCTCGTCAGGGCAGGCTGTCGTCTGTTGCATGCCTGTCCTTCCATCCATAACGATGTTCTCCCGGTGTGCGCGGATAACATCCCAGCTAAAGTGCGCGACCAGCTGCTCGGCAGAGCGCGGCGTGGTGTCCGGCGCGATGCCCGTTTGCCCAGCGAGCCAGCCCAGCAACGCCTCGGGCGTGCCAAAGCGGGCGCGGAGCTCGCCCAGGTCCAGATCGCGATCGCGCTTGGAAAGGCGGCGGCCGTCCGGCGACATGAGCAGCGGAATGTGCGCGTAGTGCGGCGTGGGAAGTCCCAGCAGATGCTGCAGGTAGATCTGACGCGGCGTGGAGCCCAGCAGGTCGCATCCGCGTACGATCTCGGTAACACCCATGGCGGCGTCATCGACCACCACGGCCAGCTGGTAGGCAAACACGCCGTCGCTGCGGCGCACCAAAAAATCGCCGCATTCGGTGGCGAGCGCTTCGCATTGGGCCCCGTACGTGCGGTCCACGAATTCGACCACGTCGTCTGCGAGGTCGTCGATGGCGGGCACGCGCAGGCGCGTGGCCGGGGCGCGCAGGGCGCTGCGGCGGGCGACCTCTTCGGCAGAAAGGCCTCGGCAGGCGCCGCGGTAGATGGGCGTGCCGTCGCTGGCGTGCGGCGCGCTTGCAGCGTGGAGCTCGGCACGCGTGCTAAAGCAGGGGTAGGTGAGGCTGGCGTCTTGCAGCCGGCGCAAGGCGCTCTCGTACAGGTCTAGGCGATCGTGCTGATAGTAGGGGCCTTCGTCCCACTCGAGTCCCAGCCAGGCTAGGTCGTCGATGAGCTGGGCGGCAAGTTCCGGGCGCTTACAGCGATCGTCCAGGTCCTCGATGCGCAACACGATGCTGCCGTCTTGGCTGCGGGCCGAAAGCCACGCGCACAGGCAGCTGAACACGTTGCCCAGGTGCATGCGGCCCGATGGCGACGGGGCAAAACGGCCCACGACGGGCGCGGGAACGGAGGCGGGCTGCGTCGTTGGCGCGTCCGCGGCGGGCGTTGCTATGTTGCGTGCGTTGATATCCATGCGGACGAGTATAGCGCGGGGCGCGATGGGGAGGCGTCACCGTGGTCCGCAAGTTGTCGAGGCCCTGCATTGCGTATGGCGGGCTGCAGACTCGGTGCTTTAATTCCTGTCCATCAACTTGGCACCTTAGACAACAGAAACCCCGGCAGCTCTTCGCAACTGCCGGGGTTTCCGCGGAAAAGGGGGACATGATCCTCGAGCGAACGGCAAAGGGGCAAACCGTTTTCGCTCAACTGCTTTATGCCCCTCGACTGGTGGCTCAATCAGCGCATGCCGCGCCCACACAAAGCCGCTACACCTGTGACGGAGCTGTGAAGTGGTATCAATTGTTGGCGTGGGATTCGGCCAAAGAGCGTCCTAATCGACAAATTTGTTGTTGTCTGTCGGTTCAGCCCAATGATCCGTTTTCCTCCGTCCCCAATAGATCATTTTCCAAGTGTCGGGGTGCGGGCGTGACTTTCATCCCGTTTGGCACTCCGGTCGCCTAGATGTTCGTCATGCGTACCCGCAAACGTGGGACAATGGCGCTGTTGGTTTTACAGACAAAGGATGTGCCTATGAACGCCCCCGTTGCCAATACTTGTCGGCAGCGCTGCCTGTTTGCGCGATTCGCTTCCGTCTGCGTGCTCGTCGCGCTTGCGTTGTTGCTGCTGCCTGTCGCCGCGCACGCCGACGGCTACTCCATGACCCAAACCTATATCGGTGCCACGGTCGAGGCCGACGGCTCGCTGACCGTTGTCGAGGGACGCCAGTTTGATTTCGATGACGACATCAACGGCGTGTTTTGGGAGATCAATACAGTCTCTAACCAGCAGGGCGGCGCGGCGGGCGTCAATGTGCTGAGCGTCGAGGAAGACGACACCGCGTTTAACAAGGTCGACAGCGCAAACAAAGGCGACAACGGCGTCTATACGGTTGAGCAGTCCGACAGCGGCGTAAGAATCAAGGTGTTCAGCCCCCACGAGAGCGGCGACAGCGCGATCTTTTACGTGAGCTACACCATGACCGGTGCGGTTATGAACTGGGCCGATACCGCCGAGCTCTACTGGAAGTTCGTGGGCGACGGCTGGTCTGCGGATTCCGACGATGTCGAGATGGAAGTGCGCTTCGCAAATGCCGCTGCCGGGACGGCGGCCGTCAAGGGCGATAACTTCCGCGCATGGGGCCACGGCCCGCTGACGGGCGACGTATCGCTCGATGCGGATGAACCCATGGTCACCTATACCATTCCCTGCGTGCACGAGGGTGAGTTTGCCGAGGCGCGCATCGCCTTCCCCAGCGACTGGGTGCCGCAGCTTGCCGCCTCGGGCGAAGAGCGCATGTCAACGATCCTGAGCGAAGAGAAGGAATGGGCCGACGAAGCTAACGCCCGCCGCGCTCACGCTCGCATGATTGCCAATGTACTTGCCGTGCTAAGCGTTGTCGCGGCGGTGGCCTTTACCGGCACAATCGTTATGCTCAAGCTGCGCAAGCGCAAGCCCAAGCCGCTTTTCCAGGACGAGTATTTCCGCGATGTGCCTTCGGCCGACCACCCCGCCGTGCTTTCGGCCCTCATGAGCTGGAACGAGGTGCCCGATCAGGCATATATCGCCACGCTCATGAAGCTCACTGACGACCGTGTGATCAAGCTGGAGCAGGCGACCGTGACCAAGGCCAAGAAGGGTCTGTTGGGGCGTGAAAAAGAAGAGCAGACGTATCGCGTGACGGTGAGTGATGCGGGCTGGAAGTCGGCCAAGGGCATTGACCACATGGTGCTCAAGGTCTTCTTTGCCGGTGCTAAGCCTGACGAGAACGGCGATCGCTCGCGCACGTTCGACGAGCTGCAGCACTACGTCAAGCAGCACGCTACACCCGTGGGCGACAAGCTCGAGGACTATCAGAACACCGTTAAGGGCAAGCTAGCCGATAGCGAGTACGTTGCCTCGGACGGCATTGTCGCAATGGTGTTTTGCCTGGTTCTTGGTATCCTGATTGCCTTTGTTCCCGTGGGATCCATCTTCTTTACCGATGGCGCACAGGCGAACATTACCGCCGCGGTTATCTCGGTGCCGATTGTGCTGGTGGGTATTGGCGTGGGCCTTACGTTCCGCCGCTTTACGCCGGAGGGCGCCGAAGTGGCGGCTCGCTGCAAGGCGCTTAAGCATTGGCTCGAGGACTTCACGCGTCTAAAGGAGGCCGTCCCCGGCGATCTGGTCCTGTGGAATAAACTTCTGGTGATGGGTGCGGCGCTGGGCGTTTCGAAGGAAGTCCTGCGTCAGCTTGCCGAGGCTGTTCCTCCCGAGGTGCGCGAGACCGACGGTTTCTACGACAATTACCCCTGCTACTGGT
>CAJMPM010000047.1 GCA_905215225.1 uncultured bacterium | reverse complement strand
ACGCCTCCAAAAGCGCTTTATCAATCCTTTGCTGCAAGTTCGTGGCGTCGATGTGCTCAAATGGTCGCCCACCAACCCCGACGATATGCCCTTTATCGATTTACTAAAGAGTTCCCTTAACCACGACCTTCAACGGCCGCAGAACGAGATGGCGCTTCGGAATAGTTTGTCAGAGCTCTGGATTCAGATTAACGCCAAGGCCGTACCGCTCTTTTCTTCCGACGGCGCCGCTTGGATGACCAACCGCGACGTACGGTTCAAGGCAATCCTGGACTTTATCCGCGCAAACTATGCAGCCGCTATAGATGTGCCCCAGATGGCATCTGCAGCCGGCGTAAGCGAAAGAGAGTGTTACCGCATTATCGAAACTTGTGCAGGAACGACCCCGGCGGCATATCTACGCGCATACCGCATAAACCGTGCTTGCGAACTTTTGGCACACACCACGCGAACGGTACAGACAGTCGCGCGCCAAAGCGGATTTATAACAGCAAGCCATCTTGGCCAGGTATTTAAAGAACAAATGGGGTGCACTCCTTCGAGCTATCGAGCAGCGAGGCAGAATCTCGATAGCACCAGGCAGAAATCCCGCTAGCTCTTCTTCTGTCACTGCATCAAACTTGCAGGCAAACAACAGAGAGGAGCAATCATATGAAGCACTTTGACCATATCGTATTTGACGTTGATGGGACTTTGGCAGATACAGAAGATAGCGTTCTGTCATCGCTTGTCCAGATTGTCCAAGAAGAAACCGGCGAAACGCTCCCCCGACACGAGCTTGAATTTGCCCTCGGTATACCCGGCAAGAACGCCCTTGAGAAACTTGGGATCTACTCACAGGCAACGCTGAATCGCTGGTGCCAAGTTGCCGCCAGCTATAAAAGCACCATCAGCGTGTTTCCCGGCTTGCGCGAAGTTATCGCAACACTCTCCGACAACGGCTGCAAACTTGGCATCGTCTCCTCACGTGCGCGCGACGAATACGCAAAAGAAATTGCACCCCTTGGTTTCGATAAGTATTTTGAGCACATCATCCTTGTCGAAGACACAACCGAACATAAACCCGCACCCGCACCCATGCTCGAATATCTCCGACGTGCGGGCGCGAATCCTGGCAACGTCGTCTACGTTGGCGACACCGTCTACGACGAACAATGCGCAACTTCGGCAGGGGTCAGTTTTGCCAGAGCGGCATGGGGATCACACCAAGACATCCCAAACGCCACCTACAACCTCAAAACCCCCAACGACCTGCTAACCCTAACAACCAAATACCCCACGCGTCCCACCCTTTTAGCCCCAACGCCACAAGGGCGATTAAGCAGGACGGTCTGGGCGGTCCCGTACTTAGTTTCCAAAATCATTCCGCAGCGCGAAGGCCCCCATTGTCAACGCTTCGAAGAAGCGAGACAACGGGGGCCTTCATGCGCGAGGACGTTTTGGAAACTAAGTACGGGACCCGCCCAAACCGTCCGGTGGGATCAGAGTACCCTTGCTGTTACTCTGCTTTGCCCACAGAGTTGAGGTTGGTCATGCGGATCTTAACCAGCTCGGTGATCTCACGCATGCCCTCCTTGGCCGGCTTCTTGGGATCGAAGCAGGCAGGGTTCTCAGCCATGTAGGCCATGAAGCCCTTGGTGTAGGCCTGACGCAGCTCGGTAGCGTAGTTAACCTTGCAGATGCCGTTCTTCACAGCCTCGGCAACCTGCTCATCGGGCACACCGGAGGTGCCGTGCAGAACCAGCGGCACGTCGACGGCGTCGCGGATGGCCTTGACCACGGACTGCTCGATGTGCGGATCGCTCGTGTACACGCCGTGGCTGGTGCCAACGCCAATGGCCAGCGAGGTGCAGCCGGTGCGCTCGACGAACTCCTTGGCCTCGGCAGGGTCGGTGTAGGGGCTCTCGCCCTCAACCGCGGGACCGTCGTCCTCCTTGCCGCCAACCTTGCCGAGCTCGGCCTCGACGGGCACGCCCATGGCGCGGCCAGCGTCGGCGACGGACTTGGTCAGGGCGATGTTGTCCTCGAAGGACTCGTGCGAGCCGTCGATCATGACAGAGGTGTAGCCCGTGCGGAAAGCCTGCATGCAGCGGTCATAGCCATCGCCGTGATCGAGGTGCAGAGCGACGGGCACGGAAGCGCGCTCGGCGGCAGCCTTGACCATGCCGTAGAAGTAGTCCAGACCAGCGGTCTTGATGGTGCCCGGGGTGGTCTGCATGATGACGGGGGACTTGGTCTCCTCGGCAGCGGCCAGAACGGCCATAACAAACTCGAGGTTCTCGACGTTGAACGCGCCGACGGCGTAGTGGCCGGCCTGAGCGTCCTTGAGCATCTTTTCGGTGGTAACAAGTGCCATGAGCGTTTGCTCCTCTCCCTCGCCCGCATCTGGACATCGGGCGTAGTTGTTCACAAGGCGTTTTACCTTGCGTTTTGCTGCGACCATTGTATGAAAATCGATGGTGTAGCACGCATGAGATATCACCGGCACACAGGTCAAGACGCTCGTTTTTGAAAAGCAAACGGAAGAGATTGGAGCCGAGCGAACGTGCTCGATATTGAGTTTTGAGTGTCGAATGTCTTTCTTTTATAGAAAAGATAAGTAATCGAAAGGCGTTTTCTTACTAAAAAAGAAAATGAACGAAAATTGAGTCAACACAATTCCTGCAAATTTAGCCGAGAATGGAGCAGACATGACCCAAGCTACCAACCGTGCTTTTGCCGACGAACGCCGTACCGCCATCATGGAAATGCTCGAGCATAATGCCTCGGTGCAGGTAGCAGAAATCGCCCAGACCTTTGGTGTGTCCTCCGTCACCGCCCGAGCCGACCTGGACGCGCTCGCCGAAGCAGGCAAGCTGCGCCGCACACATGGTGGTGCCGTATCGCTCCACAAACGTCTGACCGTCTCCACGCAGGATCGCCGCATCAACGTCAATGTCGCCGCCAAGCAGGCCATCGCACAAAGCGCCATCGAACTCGTCAACGACGGCGACACGCTTCTCGTCGACTCGGGCACCACCGCTCTCGAGTTTATCCGGCTCCTCGACCAACGCGACGGCATCACCGTCATCACGGCCGACATCACCATCGCTGATTACATCGACGAGAGCATGCCCTCGGTCGATGTTGCCATGCTGGGCGGAGCACTGCGCAAAGGCCATCGTTATCTGTACGGTCCGCTCACCATGCAGGCGCTGCGAATGGTTCACGCTGACCTCGCCATCATGTGCCCCGGCGCCTTTGTTCCCGGCTGCGGCTTTACCACCGACTTTCCGCAGATGGCCGAGACCAAAGCGGCTATGGTCGGCGCCGCCCGCCAAAGCGTCGCCCTCATGGACGCCAGCAAGGTCAACGGACGCGGCATGTACCGTTTTGCCGAGCTTGCCGACGTCGACACCATCGTGATGGACCGTGATCCCGATGGCGCCATCGCTACCTCAATCGCCGAGACCGCCGACAACGCCCGCCCAAATCTCGTCATCGCCGGCGCTTAAACAAAAACCACCACAAAGGTGCCTGTCCCCTTTGTGGTGGTTTGCTCGTCAAAAGTGAAAGCGTCGCTACTTGGACAGCTCGTCAGCAAGGGCCTCGATCTGAGCGCGCGAGGCGTCGTTGAGCGAGCCCAGCACGGTCACCTTGTTCTGCGTCAGGGTGATGTCCTTCATGCCCTCGAGCTCTTTGGTCATAACCTTGGCGGCAGTGGGCGCCCAGGAGCCAGCCTCAACGAGTGCCACCGTGCGGTTCTGATAGGCGTGCTCGGCAAGCGTATGGATAAAGGTGCTCATGCACGGGAAGATCTCGCCCTGATAGGTGATGGAAGCGAGCACCAGACGGTCGTAGCGGAACGCATCCTCAACGGCCTCGGCCATATCATCCCGAGCCAGGTCAAAGACGGAGACCTTCTGGCCGCGAGCCTCGAGCGCAGATGCGAGCTCCTCGACGGCAGCCTTCAGATGGCCATACACGCTCGCATAGGCGATCGTGATGCCCTCGTCTTCGGGCTGATAGCTCGACCAGGTGTTATAGGTGTCGAGGTAGTAGCCCAGGTTCTCGGTCAGCACGGGGCCGTGGAGCGGGCAGATAATCTGGATGTCCAGGTCGGCGGCCTTCTTGAGGACGGCCTGCACGAACTTGCCGAACTTACCGACGATGCCAAAGTAGTAGCGGCGAGCCTCGCAAGCCCAGCCCTCGGGATCCTCGATGTCGTTGGCGCCAAACTTGCCAAAGCCGTCGGCACTAAAGAGCACCTTGTCGGTAGACTCGTAGGAGAAGATCACCTCGGGCCAGTGAACGTTGGGAGCGCCGACAAACGTTAGGCTGTGACCGCCCAGATCGAGCACGTCGCCATCTTTGACGACCATCTTGCGCTCGGGGAAGTCGGTGCCAAAGTAGTTGACCATCATGCGGAAAGCGCCCATGCTTGCCACAATCTGCGCCTGGGGATAGCGCTCCATAAAGGCGGCAATACCGGCGGAGTGATCGGGCTCCATGTGATGGACAACCAGATAGTCGGGCGTACGGCCATCGAGCACGGCCTCGAGGTTGCCGAGCCACTCGTCGACAAAGCCAGCGTCGACCGAATCGGCGACAGCGATTTTATCGCCCAAGATAACGTAGCTGTTATATGCCATACCGTTCTCGGACACGTCGTACTGGCCCTCGAACAGGTCAATGTCGTGATCGTCGACACCGATGTAGCGGATATCCTTGGTGATCTCCATCAGGCAAAGCCTCCTAGATAGACAAAAGAACCCGTCTATCATAACACTCGTCTTCATAGCCACGGCTATCTGCCAGCATCCTTATCGATTGTTATTGAGGCGGAATATACCGCCGTTGACCTGCAGAATTTATATGCGCGGCTCTGCCGTGGTATGTCGAACGATGAGCTGACCAGGAATGCGAATGGCGACGGTTTTATCCGATGCCCCCGCCTTGGGAACCGCGTGCTCGAACACCTCGCGTCCACGCTGATGCAAATCGAATCGAACGGTCGTGAGCTCGTTGTGTGCTACAAAATCATCGAGCGAATCGTCGACGCCCACCACGCTTACGTCCTCGGGCACGCGCAGGCCGCTATCACGCAGCGCGGCAATCGCGCCATTTGCCATCTGGTCGTTTGCCGCATAGATCGCCGTCATGGCGTGGTCGTGCTCGGCCAGATATCTGCCGGCCTCGTAACCGCTGTTAGCAGACCAGTCGCCCTCGAGCGGCTCTGCCGGCTCGATGTGCTTACGCTCGAGCGCATCCTGCCAGCCGGCGCGACGGAACTGCTCATCGACCGAGAACGACGGGCCGCCGATATAACGAATCTGCTCGTGTCCCAGCTCAAACAGATGATCCATAAGCAACAGCGAGCAGCCGTAATGGTCGGAATCGACCGTGGTCACGCGCGGATGTGCGTACATGGTAACGATGACCGTGCCAATGCCCGGCAGTGGATCAAACGTCTCAAAATCGGGCGCCATGCGGCTCATGCCGATGATGATGCCATCCACCGGCAGCGCGGCCATACGACGCGTGGCCTCGGCAAGCGAGAATTCCTCGGTCTTGGACATCTCGACCAGCGTGATGGCGCAATTATGCTCGCGAGCAGCGCTGGCGATGCCGTCGATCATTGAGAGGTTGCCAAACTTGGTGACATCGTTGACGCACAGGCCGACCGAATGGTAACGGCCATCGCGCAGCGAGCGACCGGCATAACTCGGACGAAAGCCAAGCTCTTGCATAGCGGCCTGCACGCGCTGGCGCGTCTGCTCGTTAACGTTGGGCAAGCCGTTGGCGACGCGCGAAACCGTCTGCTGCGAAACGCCAGCAGCGCGGGCGACGTCGGCCATGGAGACCGGACGCGTACCTGTATCGTTGGACGGGCGCCTTGCCACAGGATCACCTTCACCCTTGCGAGATCTGAATAGCGTGAATGCCGGCCCGGGCAGAAATACACTCCGCGCCGAGGCCCGCTATCGTCGGACGCATGTTAACGTACTCTACTTTTTCTATCGGCGGTTCTTTTGCTCCATATGTCCATACAGCCACACCGTTCACGGCCGAAAATCTACCGATTACCAGATTCTCAAAAATAGATATGCGTTGTGCTATGAGTACGTTAACATACCCATTAACGTGCGGCACCGCGACCGTCTGGTTTGTGGTGCTCAAAATTGTTAACGTACTCATTAACGACACGGATCAGTCTCTCCGGTGTCAAGGAAAGGACCCCCATGACCGCCCCCGACAAAAAGACACTCGCCACGCTCACCAAGCTGTTCGAGGAGGAGTTTGGCCCCATCGGCGACCGCCAGGTGCTCTACGTGCACGCGCCCGGCCGTTCCGAAATCAGCGGCAACCACACCGACCACGAGGGCGGCCACGTCATCGCCGGCTCGCTCGATGTCGCCGTTGACGGCATCGCCGTGGCAACCGACTCCAACAAGATTCGCGTCGCCGACGAGGGCTATCCTACGTTTGAAATCATGCTCGACACGCTGGATATTCAAGAGTCCGAGAAGGGCACGTCCGCGAGCCTCGTCCGCGGCATGGCCCACGAAATCGCTGCTCTGGGCGTTGAGCCCCAGGGCTTCGACTTCGCCTTCACCTGCTCCGTCCCCTCGGGTGGCGGTCTTTCCAGCTCTGCCGCCGTCGAGGCCGCATACGGTCGCGCCATGGAGACGCTCTGGGGCGCGCCCACTATTGAGCCCGTCGCGCTCGCCCAGATGAGCCAGCGCACCGAGAACAACTACTACGGCAAGCCCTGCGGTCTGATGGACCAGGCCGCTGTGTGCCTGGGCGGCCTCGCCTACATGGACTTTGAGGATCAGGCCCAGCCCAAGACCCAGAAGCTCGAACTCAACTTTGAGGATCACGGCTATGCGCTCGTGCTCGTTAAGGTCGGTGCCGACCATGTGGCAGCTACCGACGACTACGCCGCCGTTCCGCGCGAGATGCAGGACGTCGCCGCCGAGTTTGGCAAGGCGCGCCTGTGCGAGGTAAACGTGGCGGACTTTGACGCCAAGCTCCCCGAGCTGCGCGCCAAGCTGGGCGACCGCGCCTGCCTGCGCGCCGTTCACTACTGGTACGAGAACGGCCTGGTCGACAAGCGCTGGGCTGCCCTGAACGCCGGCGACATCGACCAGTTCCTGGTCCTGACGCGCGAGTCCGGTGCCAGCTCTGCCATGTACCTGCAGAATGTCGTTGCCAAGCTGGGCTCCGAGCAGCCTTCGATGTATGCCCTGGCACTGGCCGAGCATGTACTCGACGGCCGCGGCGCCGTCCGCATCCACGGCGGCGGCTTTGGTGGCACCATCCAGGCCTTCGTGCCGCTCGACCTGGTCGACACCTTCATTGCCAAGATGAACGGCTGGCTAGGTGAGGGCTCTGCCCGCCACTACGCAATTTCTGACAAGGGGGCTTACGCGGCATGGCTGTAATGACTGACGTGCGCGAGGCTGCGCAGGGCCTCATCGAATATGCTATCCACCGATCGATGATCGGACAGGACGACCGCGTCTGGGCCTACAACACCATTCTGGAGTGCATCGGCGCCACGGGCCCCGCACTCGACATGGCCTGGGCGCTCAAGACCGAGAAGATTTCGCTCTTGCACCCCGATACACTCCCCAACTTTGACCTTGAAGGCACGCTTGCCGCGCTTTCCGAGGCTGCCGTTGCCAACGGTGCTGCCGAGGACACGGCGTCGGGCCGCGACCGCATTGCCATGCGCATCATGGGCGCGCTCATGCCGAGGCCTTCGGTTGTAAACGAGGAGTTCAACGGACGTATAGGCGTCAACGAGCCCCGCGCCGCGACCGACTGGTTCTACGGCCTGTGCTGCGACGCCGGCTACGTGCGCCGTGCCGCTATCGCGCGCAACATCAAATGGAGCACCCCCACCAACTGGGGTGACCTGGAGATCACTATCAACCTGTCCAAGCCCGAGAAGGACCCGCGCGATATTGCCGCAGCAGGTGCAGCCAAGAACACGGGCGAGAAGTATCCCGCTTGTCAGCTCTGCATCGAAAACGAGGGCTATCCCGGACGCTCCGCCGCAGCCGACGGCGGCGCTCACCCCGCCCGCCAGAACCTACGCGTTATCCCCATTCAGCTCGACGGCGAGCGCTGGGGCTTCCAGTACAGCCCGTACGCGTACTTTAACGAGCACTGCATTGCCATGAGCTCCGAACATCGTCCGATGCACGTCGACCGCAAGGGCCTGACCTGCCTGCTCGACTTTGTGGACCTGTTCCCGCATTACTTTATTGGCTCCAACGCCGACCTGCCCATCGTGGGCGGCTCGATCTTGTCGCACGACCACTTCCAGGGCGGCGCGCACGAGTTCCCCATGATGCATGCCGCCGAGGTCTCGCAGTTTAGCGTGCCCGGATTTGACCAGGTCACCGGCACTGTGCTGCAGTGGCCGCTCTCGGTGCTGCGCCTGCACTCGCATGACCGCGCTCAGCTGCTCGACGCTGCCGAGAAGATTATCCTCGCCTGGCGCGAGTGGACCGATGAGTCTGTGGGCGTCATCGCGCACACAGCCGACGGCGTGGCCCACAACACCGTGACGCCCGTCATCCGCCGCGTCGACTCTCGGAAATGCCGGCGGCGAAATCTACGAGGCCTACCTGGCGCTTCGCTGCAACATCACGACCGACGAGCATCCGCTGGGCGTGTTCCACCCGCATGCCGAGTACCACCACATTAAGAAGGAGAACATCGGCCTGATCGAGGTCATGGGCCTGGCCATTTTACCGCCGCGTTTGGTTCCCGAGCTTGGTGCCGTTCGTGAGCACCTGCTGGCAGCCAAGGCTGACGCAAGCTACGATCTTGCCGCCGCACTCGAGGGCGACGACCTTTGCCGCAGCCACGCCGCATGGGCTAAGGACGTCTTTGCCCGCCGCGCCGACGAGCTTACGGCAGACAACGCCATCGATATCCTGCACGAGGAGGTCGGCGTGGTGTTTGGCCACGTGCTCGACAACGCCGGCGTCTTTAAGTGGGACGAGGCCGGCCGCGCCGCCCAACAGCGCTTCATCGACTCGCTGTAGCACGCGAGCTCGAACGCACGCACTTAACAAATAGCGTCTACACGACCACGGTGCTCGCCGGCAACATCGCCGACGGGCACCGTTTTCTGATGCAAGGGTAGCTAATTTGCACCAAAACAAGGAGTGTTCCAAACTGCCGGCAGAGAAGGAACGCCCCCAGGTGCCGACCTAAACCCCCACACTATTCGATGGAAAAACGTGGTTGCCTCCCACATTATTCGATGGAAAAACGTGGTTTACTCCCACATTTTTCGATGGAAAGACCGAAACGGTCTTATACTAACCATGATCGTTAGGAGGCAGTATGCAGCGACAGCTAATGGACGAACTCATCGCTTGGAAATCTAGGGCAAACCGCAAGCCCCTCCTGCTTAAGGGGGCCCGCCAGACGGGAAAAACCTGGCTTCTCAACA
>CAJMPM010000046.1 GCA_905215225.1 uncultured bacterium | reverse complement strand
ACGGCAACGAGTCGCCGATGGATTCTTTCGACGGCGTGTATCACGAGAGCAGCCGTGAGCTGGCAGCGAGCTCTGACAGCGCGAGCGGTGGCGGTGGCGGCGGCTTCTCGGGCGGCGGCGGTGGTGGCGTCGGCGGAGGCGGCGGCGGAACGTTCTAGCGGTCCTAAATTATGGGATGGGCTTTTCTCGACAGCCGTCGGGGGAAGCCCATCCCTTTTTATGCGCTACCTACGAAGACTGTCCCCAACGACTAGTCACTGGGGACGTTCCTAAATGACTAGGTATGGCTGCTGGGCCTAGGCTGTTAGGTCGAGTTCGTAGAGGAAGCTTTCGCGTGGCATGTCGTGGCGGCGCTCTTCGCGGTTGGCGCGGTGCGTGGCCGCGCGCCTAAAGCCGTGCAGCTCGTAGAACTTCCACGAGCAGTTGGAGTCGGTGTACAGGTGCGCCCTCGTCGCTCCAAGCGAGGACAGGTGCGAGACCGCGGCATCGAGCAGAACCGTGCCAACGCCCAGGCCATGGACATCGCGATCCACGGCAAGCAGCGTGACCTCGTTGTCGTGCGGCAACGGGCTGCTCTCGAGCAGGCGGTTGTTGGTTCGGATGGTTGCGCGCACAAACGAGAGATACTCGGCGCAGGCATCGGGCTCCAGCTCGCGCATTTGCGATAGCAGTGCGCGTTCGGTATCCAGCCAATGTTCCTTAACGGTGGCGCCGGAGCTCTGTCCCGCACGCGCGAGCGCAATGCCGCGCGCCTGACCGTCGATTACGGCAACTTGCGAAAACGTCGAAGACGAAAGGCAGTAGGCAAGGTCGCACGCGGCCTCGAGGCGGTTGTACTCATCGTTATCCGAATTGTTATGCCAAAGCTGCTGCAGAATCAGCGCGATGGCGTCGAAGTCTTCGGTATCAAACGGTCGGTAGAGAACCCGCGAGACCATGGTGCCTCTTTCTTTTGCGGATGCATATCGAGCACAGTTCTACCACGCCATTGGCATCTAATTATGGTGCCCCTGTGTTCCATGAACTCACCGTGCCCGGTGCCGTGCCCATCCCCTCCGCTCGCAAACTTTTTCTGCATATGCGCCCGTTGCGGGGTGCATCGATGCGCTCGATGCGCTACATTAAATCAGTATTTTCAATGCCGCTGCGCGAGCGCTGCAGATCGACGTATCACCGACTCACAGAGCACGGCGGCGTACCAGACAGGAGGACTGCATGGGATCTGATGTGAAGATCGCACGCGCGTTGATTTCGGTTACCGATAAGACGGGCGTCGTCGATTTCGCACGGACGCTGGTCGATGACTTTGGCGTCGAGATCATCTCTACGGGCGGCACGGCTCGTGCCATCGAGGACGCGGGCGTCCCCGTAACCCCCATCGAGGAGTTCACGGGCTATCCCGAGATGATGGACGGCCGCGTTAAGACCCTGCACCCCAAGGTTCACGGCGCGCTGCTGGCCCGCCGCGATTCGGAGCAGCACATGCAGGAGGCGGCACAGCACGGCATTAAGCTGATCGACCTGGTCGTCGTCAACCTGTACGAGTTCGAGAAGACCGTCGCCAACCCCGAGGTCACCTTCGCGGATGCCATCGAGCACATCGACATCGGCGGTCCCTCCATGCTGCGCTCTGCCGCCAAGAACGCCGCGAGCGTTACCGTCATCTCCGACCCGGCCGACTATGATGCCGTCCTGGCCGAGATGCACGAGACCGGTGGCTGCACCACGCTTTCCACCCGTCGTCGCCTGCAGGTGAAGGTCTACCAGACCACCGCCGCCTACGACACGGCTATCTCCCGTTGGCTTGCCGCCCAGGCAAGCGATGTGGCGGACACCTCTGCCAAGCTCGAGATCTCGCTGGAGAAGGTCGACGACCTGCGCTATGGCGAGAACCCGCAGCAGAAGGCTACGGTCTATCGCTTTGCCGAGGGCTGCGAGAACACCGCGAGCTCGCAGTTCCCGCTCGTGGGCTCCGAGCAGATCCAGGGCAAGCCGCTCAGCTACAACAACTATCTGGATGCCGACGCCGCTTGGAACCTGGTCCGCGAGTTCGACGAGCCGGCCTGCGTGATCCTCAAGCATCAGAACCCCTGCGGCTCCGCCGTGGCCGAGGACATCACGGCCGCCTACGACCGCGCCTTCGCCTGCGATCCCAAGAGCGCCTTCGGCGGCATCATCGCCTGCAACCGCGAGGTTCCCTATGAGCTGGTTGAGCACTTTGCCGATCAGAACAAGCAGTTCGTCGAGGTTATCATCGCTCCGAGCTACACTGCCGAAGCGCTCGAGCGCATGGCCAAGCGCCCCAACCTGCGCGTGTTGGCGACCGGCGGCGTGGACCACGGCGCCCAGGTGGAGCTTCGTTCCATCGACGGCGGCATGCTGGTGCAGGAAGTCGACCATGTGACCGAGGATCCCGCGACCTTCACGTTCCCCACCGACCGTAAGCCCACCGACGCTGAGATGGCCGAGCTCGAGTTTGCCTGGAAGGTCTGCAAGGGCGTCAAGTCCAACGCCATCCTGGTCTCCAAGGGTAAGGCCGGCATTGGCATGGGCCCGGGTCAGCCCAACCGCGTTGACTCTGCACTGCTTGCCTGCGAGCGCGCCGAGGACTTCTGCGAGCGCGAGGGCGTGGAGAAGGGCGGCTTTGCCTGTGCAAGCGACGCGTTCTTCCCGTTCCGCGACAACGTCGACGTGCTTGCCGCGCACGGCGTGACCTGCATCATCCAGCCCGGCGGCTCCAAGCGCGACGACGAGAGCGTCCAGGCCTGCAACGAGCATGGCATTGCGATGGTCTTCACGGGGGCCAGGCATTTTAGGCACTAATATCGTTACGCGCTTTTACCAAACCGCGTAACTGCTCGACGCTGCGCCGGACCCAAGCACCTCATCTCGCCGCTCAAACCGTCGCTCGCGTACAGAAGAACGCGTCGCTCCTCTTTCGCGGCGACCATAGGCACTTGGGTCCGGCTCGCTGGCTTATGCTCCACCAGCGGTATTGGCTCGCCCCGAACTAAAGCTATCTATTGCCGTCCGTGCCGGTTGGTGCGGGCGGCTTTTTTGGGTATAACGGTGCGGTGTATGTTTTTGAGAAAGGTTGGATATGGCCGTTGTGGATGATGCCGAGCTGTTTGGCAATGCCGAGGATCAGCGTGCGTACGAGGACTTTTGCGCCAATCAGGAGGCGGTCGAGAAGTTTACGCTCGACAAGCCCGCGCTTGTCTGCCGTTGGCGCATGTCCAACAAAAAGGTGCCCATGCTCAACCGCCACATTCGCGCGCTGTCCGAGCGCCTGGTGCAGGGCGAGCCGCTTACCCACAACATGCTCAGCTGGGCCAAGCAACACGTTGAGTGGTCGCTTGCCGAGGGTGATTACACCGCACACGACGGCGTGCTCATGCTGGTGATCGACATCAACGGCAACGCCGCCATGACGGTGGGGGAGTACGAGCCGCTCGCCGATACGTCGGCCAAGGCGCTGCGTGCCCGTTCCGCTGAGGCTCGCTCCGAGGCCGACGAAACCGGCGTGGCGCCCGAGCTGCTCGCCGCCGGCAACAATGGCGAGCTTGCCTTTGTGGCGCCGGCGGACGAGTGCCTGTGCGGTACGGCGACGCTCATCGAGCAGCTGGCCCAGACCAAGGGCATCCCGGTCACGCGCGTAGATATTCCCGCGCAGCTTAAGGGCGCGCTGTTTCTGGTGAGCGACGAGCACGGCGTGGTTCCCGCAACCGAGACGGACGCCACCGAGGCCGACGCCGCCACGGTCGCCTTCTTCGCCGAAGGCTACGAAAAGCTCCGCGCCCGCCGCTCCTAACCTCAAGGCGGGGCGGGCTTACTGAAGCGAGCGAGCGCGTTCGATGGCGTAGGCGAGCGACAGCTGCTCCATCTCCGGGGCGCATTTGTAGCTCAGCCCGGTGAGAGCTGTCACCTTATCGAGGCGATATCGAATCGTGTTCGGGTGCTGGCTGGTCTGCTTGGCGGTTTGCTCGATACGTCGGTCGTTCTCGATGAATGCGGCGAGCGTGGATTCCAACTCACTGCCATGCTCGCTGTCGTGCTCGCGTATCGGCGAGAGAATCGCCTCCGAGAACGATCGCATCTCCGGGGTTTCCGCAAAAGGCATCACGGTTCTCAGGATGCCGAGCTGCGTATAGCGGACGGGACTCTCGGCTCGTTGACAAGATAGGCGCTGTGCGTAAATCGCCTGCGAGATCGCCTGCGCCACAGCCTCGTCTCCAAACAGAATATCGCTGATGCCGAGCCCTTCCGCTCCGCCATCGATGCCGCTAGCCTCGATGAGCGCCGTGAGCGCCTGCACGATTCGCTCCACATCGAGCGTCTGTTCCGAGTCGCTTGTCGCTACGAATAACAAACCTCCGTCATAGGGTGCCAACATGTTGTGGCATCCGGCGAGGGTCGATTTTGCACAGAGACGTTCGATTTGTAAAAACGTACGCGGGTCGAGGGGTTCTGCAAACGATGCGAACAAGGCGACCGCTTCGTCCAGAAATGACGGGTTGAGGCCTCGGATGCGTCGGCGGATGGACTCGGGCGATATGTCTGTCCTCAGGGCATCGATCTCGCGCTGCGCGAAGTCGATGGACGCGAGCTGCTCGATATGCCGTTTGACCTCATAGATGACGCCGTCAAAGAACAGTGAGTCGTCGGTCGTGAGAAAGACCGGGTAGTGCCGCGCGTTGGCGTAGCGGATGGCTTGGTCGGGAATCGGGATGTGCAGGACGTTTTTGATGACAAGACCGCTCGTTCCCTTGGCGACGAGGTATTTCACGGCTTCAGTGATGAGGTACGGGTCGTCCTTCGCATAGAGGAAGGTGCTAAGGACGATCGCGTCTGAGCTGAAGTTGACGCGCTGGTACTTGTTCTTGAGGCCAGGCATGAGTTCATAATCGAGGATCCCGACGCCGGAGACGGCACGCGAGACGCCGTCGCTGCCGGCGATTAGACGGACCGCCCCCTCATATTCCCGTGAGAAGTCCGAGATGGTGTATAGCATCAACATCACCTTGTAAATCACTACAATAAGTACAGGTATAAATAGGATAATCGCACATCCGTATGCCTTTCATGCGAGAAATAGTTCAAATACCTGCTGATAGAACGAAAAATCAGACCGAGAATCGTTGTAGATTTCAATAAGAAATGATCCTTGGCGGCATCGTTACTAAACCGTACAGTGAAGCAACGTAAAGCTTTCGCTGAGAGGAGCGATGATGGGGCAGATGGTGGTGCTTTCGGCCGAGGAAGTTTCCAAGGTGCTGACAATCGAGGATGCAATCGCTGCTGTGGAGGAGGCATATCGCCAGAAGGCAACGGGCAAGGGTGTTGCGTGGCCGATGGTATATGAGCAGTTCGAACCCGGCGTGGCCGATATGGATATCCGCTCGGGCGAGTTGGCGGGAAGCGGCCTCTTCGGTCTCAAGCTCACGGCTTGGTTCTCTCAGAATCCTAAAAAGGGGCTGCCCGAGATCTTTGGCACCACGCTGCTGTGCGACAACGCGACGGGTGAGCCGTTGGCGCTGCTCAATGCCTCCGCCGTCACGGGACTTCGCACCGGTGCCGCCGCTGCGCTCGGTGCCAAATGGCTGGCTCGGGCGGATGCGTCCAAACTGCTTGTTGTGGGTGCCGGCCATATGAGCACCTACATGGTGGCGGGCGTGCTCGCCGCCTGTCCCAAGGTGGGCGAGGTCAAGGTATGGGAGCCGGTTTCCGATGCCGCGCCCGAGGCTCGCGTCGAGCGCATGCGAGACGAGGTCGCCCATATCTTGGGCGCCTGCGAGCATGCTCGCGAGGCATCCACCTATTCCATCGAGGCGACGGCCGGCGGTCAAGGTGCCGCGGCAGAGGCCGACATCATCGTGACGATCACGCCGGCGACCAAGCCCATCATCCCCGATGCATGGGTGCGCCCCGGTACGCATATCTCCTGCGTCGGTGCCGACATGCCCGGCAAGCAGGAGCTCGCCTCGGCGCTTGTCGCCCGTGCCGCTGTTTACGTCGACGACCGCGAGCAATCGGTCGCGTCCGGTGAGCTGGAGATTCCGGTTGCCGAGGGTGCCATCACGCCCGAGGACATCAAAGCGGAGCTCGGCGAAGTCATCGCCGGCACGGCTACGGGGCGTTCGGATGACGAGCAGGTGACGGTGTTCGATACGTCGGGCATCGCCGTTCAGGACCTTTCGGCATCGATAATCGCCTATGACCGCGCCGTCGAGGCGGGGCTGGGCACCGTGGTGGAACTGTAAGAAAGTCAAGGAAAGGAAACGACAATGCAGATCAAGGATTTCGCCGTCGAGCAGTGGATGAACGAGTGGGAGACCAAGTGCACCCACAACGTTGCGGAGACGTGCGTCTACTCCCTCACGCTCGACCAGCTGTTCGAGCTTACGAACACCGACAAGAAGGCGTGGCTCGACAGCCTGTGCTCGCGCCGATTCACCTACGGAGACATCGAGGGGCAGCCCGGCTTCCTCGAGGGGGTCGCGCGTCTCTATAAGACGGTCGAGCCCGGGCATATCGTGCCCACGCACGGCGCGACCGGTGCCAACTCCCTGGTTATTTCCACGCTCGTCGAACCGGGCGATCATGTAGTCTCCGTCAAGCCCACCTACCAGCAGCTTTACTCGATTCCCGAGATGTGCGGTGCGAAGGTCGATATCCTCCAGCTCGATCGCAAGAACGGCTACCACGTCGACGTCGACGCGCTCGATGCCCTGGTGACCGACGATACCAAGCTCATCTGCATCAATAACCCGGACAACCCCACGGGCGCCCTGCTCGACACCGATACGCTCAAGGCGATTGTCGAGGTCGCGCGCAAACACGACGCGTGGCTGCTCTGCGACGCGGTCTACCGCCTGCTTACTCAGACGGATGAGTACTGCGAGTCCGTGATCGACCTGTACGACAAGGCCGTTGTCACCGCATCCATGTCCAAGGTCTGGTCGTTCGCCGGCCTGCGTCTGGGCTGGGCGGTCACCAAGAGCCCGGAACTTCGTCGCGCGCTGCTCTCGCATCGCGACTACAACCTGATTTCCGCCGGCATATTCAGCGAGACGGTGGCTGAGCTGATTCTGGGCAACGCTTCCATGATCCTTGAGCGCAGCCGTCGCATCGTCCGTCAGAACCTTGCTGTTCTGGAGAAGTGGGTCGAGAGCGAGCCGCACCTGTCGTTCGTCAAGCCCGAGGCGGGTACCACCGCGCTCGTGTATTACGACTACGACATCGACTCCAGGACGTTCTGCATCGACATGATTAAGAAGTCCGGCGCGCTCGTCACCCCGGGCGATTGCTTCGAGGAGCCCAAGAGCATGCGCATCGGCTATGCATACTCCGATAACCCCGACGACCTGCAGCAGGGCCTGGAAGCCATCTCCGCGTACATGCGTACGCTCGAGTAGAGGCTCGAGGTCGAAGTGATGGGGTCGATCGGTTTAGGACCGGTCGACCCCTATTTTCTCTCAAGGCTACCGAACACTTTTGTCATATTAGGTGCCCACGGGGTCGTATCGCTGCGACGCCGTGGGCATAATGGTGTGGAAGGTGCAAGTTACGCGAAATGGGAGGACACATGGCGCTGATCTATGTCGTTGAGGACGACGAGCCCATTCGTCGTGAGCTTATCGACATCCTTGCCCGCGCCGGGTTTGAAGTCGAGGCCTGCGAATCGTTTGAGCATGTCTCGCGCGATATTCTCGCCGCCGCGCCCGACTTGGTGCTGCTCGACCTCACGCTCCCTGTCAAAGACGGCCAGCACATCTGCCATGAGGTTCGTCGCGAATCCGAGGTCCCCATTATCGTTCTCACGTCGCGCACGACCGAGATCGACGAGGTCATGGCCATGACGCTCGGCGCGGACGACTTTGTTCCCAAGCCCTATAGCGCGCGCGTGCTCGTAGCGCGCATCAACGCACTGCTGCGTCGCACCGCGGCGGCAGGCGAGCGCAGCACACTTGTCCACAAGGGACTGGAGCTCGACCTCGCCCGCTCAATGGTCACCAACACGCAAACGGGCACCAGCACCGAGCTCACCAAAAACGAACTACGTATCCTCTCGCTGCTTCTGAGCCGCGCGGGCAAGATCGTCTCGCGCTCGGCCATCATGCAGGACCTGTGGGACTCCGACGCCTTCGTGGACGACAATACGCTCACCGTCAACATCAACCGCCTGCGTACCACGCTCGAAAAAATCGGCATCAAGGGGTATTTGACCACGCATCGCGGCCAAGGCTATTCGGTCTAGGGGCCGGCTATGTCGTTTGCCAAATTCTTCAAAGATGCGCTGCTTCCCGTCGCCGTGTGGACGTGCGGCGTGCTGCTGAGCTGCTTTGTGCTGACGGTCGCCGGTGCTTCGACATCTATTGTGGTCGTGGCGGTCGGCGTGTCCTTTATCTTCGGCATGCTCGGCATCGTGATCGAGTACGCGCGCCGCCGCCGTTTTCTGCGCCAGCTGGAGCGTGCGGCAGAGGAGCTCGAGAGTCCCGCATGTGGGCTGGAGATGGTGCAATGCCCGACCTATGCCGAGGGCGAGCTCGAGTACGAGGTCTTGCGCCGGGTGGGCAAAGCCGCTTGCGACGAGGTTGCCGAAGGCCGGCGTCAGACCGATGACTATCGCGACTATATCGAGAGCTGGGTCCACGAGGCCAAACTGCCCCTGGCGGCGGCTCATCTAATTTTGGAAAACCTGGATGGCAGCGAAGACGACCTGTCTCGTGTGGATGACCTGGGCCGTGAGTTGGCTCGCGTGGAGCGCTATATCGACCAGGCGCTGTACTACGCGCGCTCGGAGGTTGTGGAGCGCGATTACCTGATTCGACGTTGGAACCTCAAGGCTCTGGTGACGGGCGCAATCAAGGCCAATGCGCGTGAGCTCATCGCGGCACACGTGGCGCCGGTGTGCGAGAACCTCGACTTTGAGGTCTTTACCGACGAAAAGTGGCTCGAGTTTATTCTGGGCCAGCTCATTCAGAACAGCATTAAATATGCGCGTGAGGACGGCGCAAAGATCGTGTTTTCGGGCGCGTTGCTGGACGAGGGCCTGGCGAGCGAACGCATCGAGCTCACCGTCGCGGACAACGGCTGCGGCGTGAGCGCGGCCGACCTGCCGCGCGTGTTCGAGAAGGGCTTTACCGGCGACAACGGCCGCACCACCAAGCGCGCAACGGGCATCGGTCTCTATCTGGTGGCGCGCCTGTGCTCCAAGATGGGCATCGACGTCACCGCGGCATCGGAGCCGGGCGAAGGCTTCGTCGTAACATTCGCTTTTTCAACGAACAAGTTCCAATACTTTGAGTAACGCACACGGCAGACGCCCGCCCAAACAAAAACGTGCCGCCTCAAACAAAACGTGCCGCCCCAAACGGGGCGGCACGCCATCTTTTATCAGCCAACTCGCTGAAGTACGGTGCCGCAGGCGCAAGGCCGGGAGGGGTAATCTAAGCCGACATCCCGCCGCCGCGCAGCGGCGAGGGCGTCGGCGTGATAACC